>JAXKFZ010000305.1:0-2803 GCA_036550635.1 Collinsella sp.
ATCAGCGGCTCGCTGCCTCCCAACACTTCCGAGGGCTTCTTGGCCGAGGTCCTGCGCCGCGTCAAGGCCAAGGGGGCCGAGTTCGTCCTCGATATCTCGAGCCATCAGCTGGCAGACCTCATTGCCATGGAGCCGCTGCTGATTAAGCCCAACGACGACGAGCTGCTCGATATCTTTGGCATTAAGGTGAGCGGTGGCGACGACGAGTCCGTCAAGGGCGCGATGGCCGAGCTGCACGCCAAGGGCGCCAAGAATGTGCTGCTGACTCTTGGCGGCGCTGGTGCGTACTTCTCTAACGGCGAGCACATCTGGTTTGCCAACCGCACCTTCGACGTCAAGCTGCTGTCGACGGTGTGCGCCGGCGATTCCTCGCTCGCTGCCTTCCTGTCCGTGTGGCACGACGCCCCCGAGCGCGTCGAGGACGCCCTGCGCCTTTCGATGGCCACTGGCGCCAACGTGGTCGAGTGCCCCGGTCTGGGTGATTTTGCCAAGGTGGACGAATATAAGAAGCACATCGAGGTTCGCCAGGTCTGCTAGTTCCGGCACCTTGTCTGAATAGTTTGATTATTTCGCATCCGTCTTAGACTAGGACGGATGCGTTTTTGTTTATCGGACTTGCGTGTGCAGTGGAGGCTGTTTCTTGCTAGACTTCTTGCAGACGCAATCGATAGCCAATTTGATAGTCGCAGGAGGCCATAGGCATGTGCAATGTTTCGCTCAACGGTACTCAACCGTCCGATGCGTCCCTGCGCGTCCTGCGCGCGCTTGAGGCGGCTGGTCTTGAGGCTTGGTACGTGGGCGGTTGGGTGCGCGACGCCCTTATGGGGTACCCCAGCCACGATGTTGATATGTGCTGTAGCGGCCTGTGGCAGGAGTCCAAAGCGGCGCTCGAGGCCGCCGGCATCGCGGTTGTGGAGTCGGGCATTAAATTTGGCGGAATCACGGCTATTTCCGATGGCGAGCGTATCGAGGTCACCACGTACCGTCTGGATGGCTTTTACACCGATGGTCGTCATCCCCAGAGTGTGGAGCGTGCCGCCTCGCTCGAGGACGATCTGGCGCGCCGCGACTTTACCGTCAATGCCATGGCCTGGCATCCCGAGCGCGGTCTTGTCGACCGCTACGACGGCCAGGGTGACTTGGAGTGCAAGCTGATTCGCGCTGTCGGCGATCCCAAGCGTCGCTTTAACGAGGACGCCCTGCGCATGCTGCGTGCGGTGCGCTTTGCCTGCCGTCTGGACTTTATGATTGAGCCCGAGACCAAGCGTGCGCTTGCCGAGTGCGCGCCGCTGCTCGATGCCGTGGCGCGTGAGCGTGTGGGTATTGAGCTCGAGGGCATTCTTTCGACCGGTCATGGGGGAGACGCGATGCTCCGCTATCCCGAGCTCATCTGCGCCGCCGTGCCCGAGTTGGCAGCGGGTCGCGGGTTTGATCAGCGCAGTGTCTATCATGCGTTTAACGTCTACGTGCATATCGCCCGTGTGCTGACGGTGGCGGGGGAGCTCGCGCTGTGTGACGGCGTCGCGCCCTCGTCGAGCCTTATGTGGGCGGCGTTTTTGCACGATGTGTCCAAGCCCGAGTGCTTCACGGTCGACCATGCCGGTAGCGGACACTTCTACGGTCATCCCGAGCTCGGCGCCAAGAAGGCGCGCGTCATTATGGATCGCCTGGCGCTCTCGCACGACTTGGTGCGCGACGTGTGCCTGCTCATCAAATACCATGACAAGCCGCTGCGCCCCGAGCGCTCCTGTCTGCTCAATATGATGCGCGCGCTTTCGGGTGAGGGCGTCGACACGGCCCGCCTGATTGACGAGCTCATGGACCTTAAGCGTGCCGACACACTTGGCAAGGCCCCGTCGTGCTTCTATTACGTTGAGACGATTGAGGAGATGCGCGCGATGGCGCACGAGCTGCTGAGGGCGGGGGAGCCCTATACGCTCAAGATGCTCGCCATCAACGGCGGCGACCTGATCCGTGCCGGAGTCAAGCCCGGGCCTGAACTGGGTCAGCTTCTCAACTCCGCCCTCGACGCCGTGATCGAAGACAACATTCCCAACGAGCGCGAAGCTCTTTTGGTCCATCTCAACTTGAATTAGCTACCTAGTTTACCTGCGTGTTCCATAACCTGCCGACAATTTTTCGGCAATTTGGAATTTCTTCTTGCGCTGACGTTTTTTGTCCCGTAATATATTTCCTCGCAGCACGGCAGTGCAGATGTCATGTGGCCCGTTCGTCTAGCGGTTTAGGACGCCGCCCTCTCAAGGCGGAGATCACCAGTTCGAATCTGGTACGGGCTACCACTTCTTTTCTGCTGAGGCTTATGGCCCGTTCGTCTAGCGGTTTAGGACGCCGCCCTCTCAAGGCGGAGATCACCAGTTCGAATCTGGTACGGGCTACCACGCATCTGATACCCGGACTTCCTATGGAAGGCCGGGTTTTTTATTTTCAAACAACCGTCTGCAATTCCCGTTTGAACCAGAGCTTTGCGTTCTGCCTATGGCCCTTACGGGTACAATATCCAAGATATTTTGACTGTTAGAAGGAGTCTCATGACGGAGTCCTCTCAGCATACGTCTAAGCCCCAGGTCGAGGTTGAGGCCTCGGGCGGAGATGACAATAAGAGCGCACGCCGCGGCGCCATCTTTATCGGCGTCGTGCTGGTAGGTTATATCGTCTATCTGGTGGTAACCGGGCAGATGGGGCAGTTCTGGGCCGCTATGTCGAGCGTCCAGGCGTCATGGCTCGTTGTCGCGTGTCTTTGCATGTTCATGTACCTGTTCTTTGGCATTGTGGCCTATGCGAT
>JAXKFZ010000306.1:0-4842 GCA_036550635.1 Collinsella sp.
CCATATGTGTGCAGAATGTGAAGTTGACGCCGAAGGCGAAATAGTTCTGGACACGGCCCGGGGGTGCGCGTATTATTCAATCTTGCGCCAAGCACGAAAGCGCTTGAGCGAGCCGCGGGGGCGACCCCGCAGGCGGGAACCTTGAGAACCGGATACTGGACAGACGGAATCACTTTTTACTATTGATTTAGCCAGTGAAGCCAGTGCAGGCAGGACGCTACGGTCCTGGCTGCCCCGGATTTACAATTTCTTTTTCTTTTATGTCAAGATCGCGGGATGCTAAGCCATCCCGCTCTTCTTCAACGGAGAGTTTGATCCTGGCTCAGGATGAACGCTGGCGGCGTGCCTAACACATGCAAGTCGAACGATGAAACCGCCCTCGGGCGGACATGAAGTGGCGAACGGGTGAGTAACACGTGACCGACCTGCCCCCCGCCCAGGGACAGCCCCCCGAAAGGGGGATTAAGACCTGGTACTCCGGGAGCGGCGCATGCCGCCCCCGGGAAAGCGCAGGCGGCGGGGGATGGGGTCGCGGCCCATCAGGTAGACGGCGGGGCAGAGGCCCACCGTGCCGACGACGGGTAGCCGGGTTGAGAGACCGACCGGCCACATTGGGACTGAGATACGGCCCAGACTCCTACGGGAGGCAGCAGTGGGGAATTTTGCGCAATGGGGGCAACCCTGACGCAGCAACGCCGCGTGCGGGACGAAGGCGTCCGCGTCGTAAACCGCTTTCAGCGGGGAACACTTAAACGAGGGTACCCGCAGAAGAAGCCCCGGCTAAATACGTGCCAGCAGCCGCGGTAATACGTATGGGGCGAGCGTTATCCGGATTCATTGGGCGTAAAGCGCGCGTAGGCGGAGCGCTAAGCGGGACCTCTAACCCGAGGGCTCAACCCCCGGCCGGGTCCCGAACTGGCGCTCTCGAGTGCGGTAGGGGAGAGCGGAATTCCCGGTGTAGCGGTGGAATGCGCAGATATCGGGAAGAACACCGACGGCGAAGGCAGCTCTCTGGGCCGAAACTGACGCTGAGGCGCGAAAGCTGGGGGAGCGAACAGGATTAGATACCCTGGTAGTCCCAGCCGTAAACGATGGGCGCTAGGTGTGGGGGATGAGATCCCCCGTGCCGCAGCCAACGCATTAAGCGCCCCGCCTGGGGAGTACGGCCGCAAGGCTAAAACTCAAAGGAATTGACGGGGGCCCGCACAAGCAGCGGAGCATGTGGCTTAATTCGAAGCAACGCGAAGAACCTTACCAGGGCTTGACATGCGGGTGAAGCGGCGGAGACGCCGTGGCCGAGAGGAGCCTGCACAGGTGGTGCATGGCTGTCGTCAGCTCGTGTCGTGAGATGTTGGGTTAAGTCCCGCAACGAGCGCAACCCCTGCCCCGTGTTGCCAGCATTCAGTTGGGGACTCGCGGGGGACTGCCGGCGTCAAGCCGGAGGAAGGTGGGGACGACGTCAAGTCATCATGCCCCTTATGCCCTGGGCCGCACACGTGCTACAATGGCCGGTACAGAGGGTTGCGACCCCGCGAGGGGGAGCGGATCCCGCAAAGCCGGCCCCAGTTCGGATCGGAGGCTGCAACCCGCCTCCGTGAAGCCGGAGTTGCTAGTAATCGCGGATCAGCACGCCGCGGTGAATACGTTCCCGGGCCTTGTACACACCGCCCGTCACACCACCCGAGTCGTCTGCACCCGAAGCCGCCGGCCGAACCCTTTCAGGGGCGGAGGCGTCGAAGGTGTGGAGGGTGAGGGGGGTGAAGTCGTAACAAGGTAGCCGTACCGGAAGGTGCGGCTGGATCACCTCCTTTCTAGGGAGATTCTCATAAGAATCAGGCTTCACTAACAGATAAGATTCCCAAATCCAGCATCCGGCTCCCGGGGCTCCCGCCCCGAGGCACCTTGACAGCCGCATAGCGAAGCACGGATTTAGAAGATACGCGGGGCCGGGAGATCATCCCGGCCCCCGAGAACGAATAACGAAATCAATTCATATCAAGTTGATTCGGATTCTTCACGATCGCAAAATCATTCAAGATTTACTCGATGTGGTTTACCTAACACATAACAGGGAACACTTCAGGACGAAGATACAAAGGGCGCGAGGCGGATGCCTTGGCGCGGGAAGTCGACGAAGGGCGCGGCAAGCTGCGATAAGCCGCGGGGAGGCGCAAACGGCCTTAGATCCGCGGATTCCCGAATGGGGGAACCCAGCAGGGGCAATGCCCTGCTACCGGCCGCCGAACGCATAGGCGGCCAGGAGGCAACCGGGGGAACTGAAACATCTAAGTACCCCGAGGAAGAGAAATCAACCGAGATCCCGGGAGTAGCGGCGAGCGAAACCGGGCCAGCCCAAACCGGCGCGCGTGCAAGCGTGCGGGCGTTTCCGCGCCGGTGTTGTTGGGCGGGGCAACCGAGGGCCGCATCCCTCGGCCGCTGTTACAAACCAGCCATCTAGGGGAACGGCCTGGGAAGGCCGGCGGAACAGGGTGAGAGCCCCGTACCCGGAAGGTCGCTGGCAGCGGGTCTCCGGCCCAGAGTAGCGCGGGGCACGTGAAACCCCGCGCGAAGCAGGGGGGACCACCCTCCAAGGCTGAACACTCTCCCGCGACCGATAGCGAACCAGTACCGTGAGGGAAAGGTGAAAAGCACCCCGAGAGGGGAGTGAAACAGCGCCTGAAACCGCGCGCCCACGAGCAGTCGGAGCACCTTTGACGGTGTGACGGCGTGCCTTTTGTAGAATGAGCCAGCGAGTCACGATGCGCGGCGAGGTTAAGCTTTTAAGCGAGCCGCAGCGAAAGCGAGTCTTTAAGACGGCGACATGAGTCGCGCGTCGTGGACGCGAAGCCGGGTGAGCTACCCATGGGCAGGCTGAAGCGGGGGTAAGACCCCGTGGAGGGCCGAACCCACTTCGGTTGAAAACGGAGGGGATGACCCGTGGGTAGGGGTGAAAGGCCAATCAAACCCGGAGATATCTCGTTCTCCCCGAAATAGCTTTAGGGCTAGCCCCGGCCGTTTTCCCGCGGCGGTAGAGCACTGGACGGAGGAGGGGGCCTCACCGCCTACCGATGCCGACCAAACTCCGAATGCCGCGAGACCAAAGGCCGGGAGTCAGAGCATGTGGGCTAAGCTGTGTGCTCGAGAGGGAAACAGCCCAGACCGCCCGCTAAGGCCCCCAAGTCATCGCTGAGTGGCAAAGGATGTGCGTCCGCCCAGACAACCAGGATGTTGGCTTAGAAGCAGCCATGCATTCAAAGAGTGCGTAACAGCTCACTGGTCGAGTGGACATGCGCCGACAATTCACGGGGCTAAGCGATGCGCCGAAGCGGCGGAATGTATAAAACATTGGTAGGGGAGCTTCCCCTGCGCGGCGAAGCCGGAGGGCGACCGACGGTGGAGCGCAGGGGAGTGAGGATGCTGGCATGAGTAACGAGAGCGGCGCGGGAAACGCCGCCGCCGTAAGCCCAAGGTTTCCTGGGCAAGGCTAATCCTCCCAGGGTCAGTCGGGAGCTAAGGCGAGGCCGGAAGGCGTAGCCGATGCGCAACAGGCGGACATTCCTGTACCGCCTCGGGACCGCTATGACCGAAGGGGCGACGGAGAAGGGTACGCAGGCGGGGTTCTGGACGCCCCCGTGAAAGCGCGTAGGCCGCAGGGCAGGCAAATCCGCCCTGCGCACAAGGCCGAGACGCGAGACGAAGCCTTATGGCGAAGCTGCGGAGCCCACGCTCCCTGGAAAAACCCCTAGGCAGGGCCCGAGGCGCCCGTACCAAAACCGACACAGGTGGGCGGGTAGAGCATACCGAGGCGATCGGGGGAACCATGGTCAAGGAACTCGGCATAATCGCTCCGTAACTTCGGGAGAAGGAGTGCCGCTGCAGGTGGAGGGACGACGCTCCCCGAGCCCGCGGCGGCCGCAGCGAAACGGCCCAAGCGACTGTTTACCAAAAACACAGGACTCTGCCAACCCGCGAGGGGAAGTATAGGGTCTGACGCCTGCCCGGTGCCGGAAGGTTACGCGGATGCGTTAGCGAAAGCGAAGCGCTGAAGCCAAGCCCCGGTAAACGGCGGCCGTAACTATAACGGTCCTAAGGTAGCGAAATTCCTTGTCGGGTAAGTTCCGACCTGCACGAACGGCGTAACGACTTGGGCGCTGTCTCGACCATGGACCCGGTGAAATTGCACTATTCGTGAAGATGCGAATTACCTGCGGAAGGACGGAAAGACCCCGTGAACCTTCACTGCAGCTTGGCATTGGCCGTTGGCTCGGCGCGTAGAGGATAGGCAGGAGGCAATGAAACCGGGGCGCCAGCCCCGGCGGAGCCGCCCTTGGAATACTGCCCCCTCCGTTCCGGCGGCCTAACGCGGCGCCTTGTATCAGGGCCGCGGACCGTGCCAGGCGGGTAGTTTGACTGGGGCGGTCGCCTCCCAAAGAGTAACGGAGGCGCGCAAAGGTTGGCTCAGGACGGTCGGCAACCGTCCCGAGAGCGCAAGAGTGCAAGCCAGCTTGACTGCGAGGCGGACGGGCCGAGCAGGTGCGAAAGCAGGCTCTAGTGATCCGGCGGCCCAGAGTGGAATGGCCGTCGCTCAACGGATAAAAGGTACTCCGGGGATAACAGGCTGATCTTGCCCAAGAGTCCACATCGACGGCAAGGTTTGGCACCTCGATGTCGGCTCATCGCATCCTGGGGCTGAAGTCGGTCCCAAGGGTACGGCTGGTCGCCGTTTAAAGCGGTACGCGAGCTGGGTTCAGAACGTCGTGAGACAGTTCGGTCCCTATCCTCCGCAGGCGCAAGTGGATTGAGGAGGTCTGCCCCTAGTACGAGAGGACCGGGGTGGACGGA
>JAXKFZ010000307.1:0-3966 GCA_036550635.1 Collinsella sp.
CGCGGCCTCACTCGGTCACCTGGAACATGGGAGACGGCGGTCGACGAAACTGGAGAGGAGGTATTACGAGCTCCTGTGCGAATTGAAGGGAGCGCTCCCGCAAACTGCCTATTGACAACTTATAGGAGCGTCGGTTTTAATATCGTACTTTTCGGCATGGTTCGGGATATGCGTCCAAACGTAGGAGATGAGCCCAATTCGTGACGGACGGTATCCCGCCACCCCTCTTCGAGACAAAAATGATCCGTTTTCCTCCGTCCCCAAGGGACAATTTTCAAAACTACGCCGGATTACGGGGCCAGGATGCTGCAAGCCAACCATACCCTGCATTATCAAGAAACAATAAGCCATCTACCTGCGGGTTTAATTTCACTATTGGCACCATGGTCGCCAGTTGGCGATTCAGCCCCGTAAACCGGTATAGTTGCGATTTGGTAGCATTTCCCGGCAAACCAAATAGTCTCACCAAACGCAAAAAGCCCGACCTCCGTGGGAGATCGGGCTTTCAAGGCTCAGTTAAACCAAACCTGCGCGGTCAAATGACCCGTAGCTTACATCTGCTCGGGAGCGGAGACACCAACAAGGGTGAGCACCAGGGCGAGCGTCACGCGGACGGCGTCGCAAGCGGCCAGACGGGCGCGCGAAAGCTCGGGGTCGACGGGACGGCCCTCGCTCGGCAGAACCTGGCAGGCAGCGTAGAAGCTGTGGAAGTCGCCGGCGAGTTCCTCGGCAAAGTGCGTCAGACGGAACGGGGCGCGGTCGCGAGCGCAGCTGGCGATGAGGTCGGTGAGCTCGTTGAGCTTACGCGAAAGGGCGAGCTCGGTCGGGTCGGTCAGCAGCGAGTAATCGACGTTCTCACCGATGGCCTTGGCGGCGACGGCCTTCATGCCCATCTCGTCAGCCTGCTCGGGCGTAACGTCAGCGGCACGACGCAGGATGGAGCACACGCGGGCGTGAGCGTACTGCACGTAATAGACCGGGTTGGAGTTGTCGCGCTTCTTGACGGCCTCGATATCGAAGTCGACCATCTGGTTGGAGCTTTTGGAGATGAGCGTGTAGCGAGCGGCGTCGGAACCGACCTCGTCGACGAGCTCCTGCAGGGTCACCATGGTGCCCTTGCGCTTGGACATACGGACGGGCTTGCCGTTACGCAGCAGGTTGACGAGCTGGCCCAGCAGAACCTCGAACTTGCCGGGGTAACCCAAGGCATCGCAGACGCAGCGGACGCGCTCGATGTAGCCGTGGTGGTCGGCGCCCCAGATGTCGATGACGTGGTCGACGCGCTGGAACTTATCCCAGTGATAGGCGACGTCGGAGGCAAAGTAGGTGTACTCGCCGTCGGACTTGATCAGCACGCGGTCCTTGTCGTCGCCCAGGTCGGTGGAGCGGAACCACAGGGCGCCGTCCTTGGTGTAGAGGTAGCCCATCTTGTCGAGCTTCTCAAAGGCGCGGTCGACGGCGGAGGTGCCGGCGGTCTCACCCTCGGTGTCCTTCACATACAGCGAGCGCTCGGAGAACCAACGATCGAAGTCGCAGTTAACGGCATGGCAAAGGTCGCGCATGTTGTCGACCATCTTTACATAGCCGCGCTCGCGGAAGCTCTCCATGCGCTCCTGCGGATCGGCGTTGACCCACTTATCGCCGTCGGTGCGCCAGAACTCGGCGGCCTCGTCGATGATGTAGTCGCCGCCGTAGGAGTCCTTGCCCAGAGTCTCGGCAAAGTTGTCCTGATACGGATGGGCCTCGGGATGCTCGTCGTTCTCGTCGGCAACAAAGGCGTCGCGGTCGGCGATCAGCAGCTTGTGAGCCTCGTCGATATCCACGCCCTGCTTGGCGATGATGTCGGCAAGCTGCATATAGCGCGTGCTGATGGAGTTGCCGAAGGTGTTCATCTGAGAGCCGTGGTCGTTGATGTAGAACTCACGCTGGATGTCGTAACCGGCGTGGTCCATAACGCGGCAGAGCGAGTCGCCCAGCGCGGCCCAGCGGCCGTGGCCGATGTGCATGGGGCCGACGGGGTTGGCGGAAACGAACTCGACCTGGGTCTTCAGGCCACCACCGACGTTGGACTTAGCGAAGTCCATACCCTTCTCGCGAGCCTCGCCAAAGATGGCATTCTTGACGGCAACGGAGAGGTAGAAGTTGATGAAGCCGGGGCCTGCGATCTCGACCTTCTCGATCGCGGGGTCCTCGGGCATATGGGCAACGATGGCCTCGGCGATCTTGCGCGGGGCGCAGTGGGCCAGCTTGGCGGACTTCAGGGCCATGGTAGAGGTCCACTCGCCATGAGAAGTGTCAGCCGGTCGCTCGATAGCGCAATCGTCAAGTTCAAATGCGGAAAGGTCGCCGGCCTCCTGGGCCGCAGCAAGCGCAGCGCGTACCAGCTCTTCAATCTTCTCGGGCATAGATCCTCCTTGTGTTAAAGCCCCCGAGCTCTTGGTCACTCGTAGGGCAAAAGCCAGAGTTTGTAGCACTCTATCACAAGCGACGGGCACTGTCGCAGGGTAAAGCCAATCGATATTGCATATGCACAAAATTGACTACAGCTTGCATGGAGTCACTCAAAGATGCCAGTCTGCCTGCAGATTATGCAGGCGTTGAAAATGCATAAAGGTGTGAATGAGCTGCGTCTGTTATCGAATACTCTTACCTATCGGAGTTGTGTGCTTTTCCTGCATAAAGTAAGGGTTTGCGCACGTCAGCGTGTTATTCTAGACATACGTAAATTCGTATAAGTTGGAGGTAGCATGTTCTCAATCGGTCAACACGTCATTCATCCGGGTCAGGGAGTCTGCACCGTCGTCGGTTTTAGGGACGACACACCGCAGCCCATGCTACTGCTCGAGACCAAGCAGGGACATGCGCAGACGATCCTCATGTACCCCGTGGCGCAGGCCGACCGTTTGCACGCCGCCATCTCGCAGCAAGATGCCGAGCACCTGCTGAGCCACTATGACGAGCTGGAGTGCGACACTTTTACCGAGCGCAACAGTTCACTTGAGGAGACGCACTTTAAGCAGCAGCTCAAGCTGGGCGCGCCCGAGACGGTCCGCGTGGCAAAGACCATGATGCACCGCATTCGCCAGGCCGAGGAAGCTGATAAAAAACCCAGCTCCTACTACATGCGCGTACTCAAGGAGGCCAAACGCCGCTCCATCGAGGAGTTCGCCGTGGCCTTGGGCGTCACCGAGGAGGCCGCCGAAGCCCGCCTAGCCCAAGCCGCCCTCAACTAACCCATCCGCGCCAAAAACCACCACAAAGGGGACAGGCACCTTTGTGGTGGTTTTCGTGTTCTAGTAGTATTCATTCTTATCGATACCCACGAGCACAAGGAGTCTGTTATGTCAGAGCCGCTTACCGCCGGAATCACCCGCGACCGCGCGTTCGAACTGCTCAACGAGCACAACAAGGACCCGTTCCACATCACCCATGGCGAGACGGTCGAGGGCACTATGCGCTACTTTGCGCGCGAGTTCGACCCCGAGAACGAGGAGTTTTGGGGCACCGTCGGTCTGCTGCACGACCTGGATTGGGAGGAGCATGAGGACGACCCCATGAACCACACCATCTATGCTGCCGAGATTCTTGAGGGCGAAGGTGCGTCTCCCGAGCTCATTCGCGCCATCCAGACGCACACGTCCGACTTCAACACCTCGCTGCCCAAACCCGAGCTGCAGATGGAAAAGATCCTGTTTGCCTGCGATGAGCTCACCGGCCTGATCGGCGCTGCAGTCATCATGCGTCCGAGCAAAAGCGTCATGGACTTTACGACCAAGTCGCTCAAGAAGAAGTTCAAGGACAAGCGCTTTGCCGCTGGCTGTTCGCGCGACGTGATTACGCAGGGCGCCGAGATGCTGGGTTGGGAGCTACCCGAACTCTTTGACCGCACCATCGCGGCCATGCAGTCCTTCGCCCCCGACCGCGATACCTTCCAGGCCTAACCGCCCACGCCACCTAAAACCACCA
>JAXKFZ010000308.1:0-10062 GCA_036550635.1 Collinsella sp.
CCCCGGCATGGTGATGGTCGACGAGGCCTACGTTGAGTTTGCCGACGATTCGTTTGGCGCGGCCACCACGGCGCAGGGACTTATCGCCGAGCATCCCAACCTGGTGATTCTGCATACGCTGTCCAAGGCGTTTGGCGCCGCCGGCACACGTCTGGGCTATGTGATCGCGGCGTCCGAGGTCATCGACGTGTTCGCGGCGATTCGCCAGATCTACTCGGTCAACGTGCTGAGCCAGGCCGCAGCGCTTGCCTGCGTGCGTGCCCGCGATGCATACGCACCCGTGGTGGCGCAGGTTGCATCCGAGCGCGAGCGCGAGCTGTGCGCCCTACGCGCAATGGCTGCCGAGGGCTTGCCCGTGGAGGTATGGCCGAGCGCGGCGAATTTTGTGCTCGCGCGCACGCCGCATGCCACGCGCGTGCGCGAGCGTCTGCGCGACGAGTATTCGATTCTGGTGCGCGACTTTAGCTACGCGCCGGGACTCGCGGATTGTCTGCGCATTACCGTGGGCACCCCGCAGGAAAACGATGAGGTGCTGACCGCGTTTGCCGCGCTGGTGAAGGAGGAGATGTAGATGGATCGCTATGCCGAGGTAACCCGCAAGACGGGCGAGACCGACATTGTCGTAAAGCTCGACCTGGACGGATCTGGCGTGTGCGATATCTCGACCGGCGTGCCGTTTTTCGACCACATGCTCAATGCTTTTGGCCGCCATGGTCTGTTCGATCTGACGGTGCACGCGGTGGGCGACGTGGAGGTCGATGCGCACCACACCGTCGAGGACACGGGTATTGTGCTGGGCGAGGCGTTTTGTCAGGCGCTGGGCGACAAGGCGGGCATTACGCGCTTTGCCGACGCGGCGATCGCCATGGACGAGACGCTTGTGATGGCTGCTGTTGATATTTCGGGCCGCGGGCAGGCCTACTGCGAGCTGCCCGTGCCGACCGAGCGCGTGGGCAGCTTCGATACCGAGCTGGCGGTCGAGTTCTTCTACGCCTTTGCGCGCGATGCCAAGCTCACGCTGCATGTGCACGAGCTGGCGGGCGGCAACTCGCATCACATTATCGAGGCCGCCTTTAAGGCCGTGGGCCGCACGATGCGCCACGCCTGCGAGCTCGATCCCCGCGTGCAGGGCATCCCTAGCACCAAGGGTTCGCTGTAACCACCGCAAAGGCAAAAACCACCACAAAGGTGCCTGTCCCCTTTGTGGTGGTTTTGGACGATGAGATAAGGGAGGGGTCGCGTGGGCGAACCGAAGATCGTGGTGGTCGACTACCACAAGGGCAACTTGTCGAGCGTTGTGCGCGGGCTTGCGCGCGCCGGTGCCGTCGCCTGCACGTCGGACGACCCGGAGCAGATCCGTAACGCCGACGGCCTGGTCATCCCAGGCGTGGGTGCGTTCTACGACGCGATTGCCTTTATGCGCGAGAGCGGCGAGGCGGACGCGGTGCTCGACGCCGTTGCCGCTGGAACTCCGCTGCTCGGCATCTGCCTGGGCCTTCAGCTGTTTTTTGAGCGCGGCGACGAGGGCGTGCCTGTGGACGAGGGTGCGGACGCGGACGACGATGCCTCTGAGCAGGCTGGCGGCCCCTGGGTCGATGGCCTGGGCATCATGCGCGGCTCGTGCACGCGCCTGGAGTCGAGCCGCCTGAAGGTGCCGCACGTGGGTTGGGACCAGGTGCACATGACGCCCGCCGGTGCGGCCGATTCGCTGCTCGACGGTTTTGCCGAGGGTGCCAACATGTACTTCACCCACAGCTACGCGGTGGCAGACGATGCCGATGCCGCCGATGTGCTGGCGCGCACACACTACACGCGGAGCTTCCCGTGCATCGTGCGCCACGGTAACGTGTGGGGCTGCCAGTTCCATCCCGAGAAATCTTCTGCGCTGGGTCAGCGCATTCTTAAGAACTTCGTGAGCATCGTCGAGGAGGTCGGCAGATGATCCTGTTTCCCGCAATCGATCTGATCGGCGGCAAGGTTGTGCGCCTGGAGCGCGGCGACCGCAGCCGCTGCAAGGTATATTCCGACGACCCCATGGCCGTTGCCCGCTCGTTTGCCGAGCAGGGCGCGAGCTGGGTGCACGTCGTCGACCTGTCCGCTGCCTTTGGCGAGGACGAGGACGCGTGCGCTGCCAACTCGGCGGCGATCAAGGCTATCTGCGGCGTCGACGGCCTGTCCGTGGACGTGGGCGGCGGCGTCCGCTCGCTCGCGCGCATCGACGAGTTGGCCGGCTATGGTGCTCGCCGCATTGCGCTGGGCACCGTGCTGGTGACCGAGCCGGGTTTTGCCGAGGTGGCAGCCCAAGGCTTTGGCGAGCTGTTGGTGGCAGATATTGCCGCGCGCGACGGCCAGGTCAAGGTGAATGGCTGGCGCGACGGCGCGGGCGTGGCGCTCGACGATGCCGTGGCGCAGCTTTCCGAGCTGGGCTTTAAGCATCTGGTGTATACCGACATCGCGCGCGATGGCATGCAGATGGGCATCGATGTGGCGGCGTATCGCCATGTGGCCGATGTCGCGGGCTTTCCCGTTGTGGCTTCGGGCGGTATATCGACGCTCGACGACATCCGCGCGCTGGCCGCGGTGGGCGAGGGCGCGATTGAAGGCGCCATTACCGGCCGTGCGCTCTACGAAGGCAACTTTATGCTGGCCCAGGCGCTGGCCGCCGCCCGAGGGGAGGAGTAGCCCATGCTTACCAAACGCGTAATTCCCTGTCTGGATGTTAAGGACGGCCACGTGGTTAAGGGCGTCAACTTTGTGAGCCTGCGCGATGCGGGCGACCCGGTGGAGCTGGCCCGCGCCTACGACCGCGAGGGTGCGGACGAGGTTGTATTTTTGGACATTACCGCGACGAGCGACAACCGCGCGACGACCATCGAGATGGCGGCGCACGCGGCCGAAGAGCTTGCTATTCCCTATACCGTGGGCGGCGGTTTCCGCGACTTGGTGGGCATGCGCACCATGGTTGCAGCCGGTGCCGACAAGGTATCGCTCAACTCTGCCGCCGTGCGCGACCCGTCGCTGATTAGCCAGGCTGCCGCGGCGTTTGGCAGTCAGGCCGTGGTCGTGGCGATCGATGCCAAGCGCGTCGGTTTGCCCGGAGAGCCGGGTGCCGACAAGTGGGAGGTCTTCACGGCGGGCGGCCGCAACGCCACGGGTATCGACGCGGTGGCGTGGGCCGAGGAGGCGGCCCGTCGCGGCGCCGGCGAGATCCTGCTGACCAGCATGGATCGCGACGGCACCAAGTCCGGCTTTGACCTGGCGCTCACCCGCGCCGTGGCGCGCGCGGTGCCGATTCCCGTCATCGCGAGCGGCGGCGTGGGTACGCTCGAGCATTTTGCCGAGGGCGTGATTGAGGGCGAGGCCGATGCCGTGTTGGCGGCGAGCGTCTTTCACTTTGGAACCTTCAGCATTCGTGAAGTCAAAGAGTATATGGCCTCGCAGGGCATTCCTGTGAGATTGGACTTCTAATGCTGCGGGCTTCGCTGCGGCTTGCCCAGGCACCGCATCTTGCCGCTCAAACCGTCGCTCGCGTACCAAAGTACGCGTCGCTCCTCTTTCGCGGCAACCTGCGGCACCTGGACAACCCTCGCCGACCTGTGGGGTTTACGGTAATTACTTGGGAGAAATGATGACTGAGGTAATAGAAGCGTCTGATCTTAAATACGACGCCCGCGGGCTGATTCCCTGTGTGGTTCAGCAATATGACACCGGCGAGGTGCTTATGGTTGCTTGGATGAACGAGGAGTCGGTGGGATTGACGCTCAAGACCGGCACCACGTGGTTTTGGAGCCGCAGCCGCCAGGAGCTCTGGAACAAGGGCGCGACGAGCGGCAACATGCAGGAGGTCAAGGAGCTCTGGGCCGACTGCGATAGCGATACGCTGCTGGTCAAGGTCGACTCGCCGGGTCCGGCCTGCCATACCGGCAACCGTACCTGCTTCTTTAAGAAACTCGCGTAGGGCGGGCGCTCTGCTGGGCGTTCAACAAACCGGAAAGGATTGAACCATGGGTGTGCGCACCGCAAACGTTCAGGATGGAAATATCGGCGAGACGCTGACGGGTCTGGCCGAGGTGATTCACGGTCGTCGCGACGCGTCGCCGCAGGAGAGCTACACCGCTCGTCTGCTGACCGATGTCGAGGACGAGCTGCTCAAGAAGCTTGCCGAAGAGGCGAGCGAGGTGATCATGGCTTGCAAGGATAACGATCACGACCACATCCGCTACGAGGCCGGCGACCTGGTCTACCACCTGCTCGTGACGCTCGAGCGCTACGGCATCACCCTCGACGAGCTGGCCGGCGAACTCAACGCCCGCCGCCACTAGTCATTGGGGACGTTCTTAAACGACTAGTTAGGCGAGGGGCGTGGACTCCCATTCGCCGGTGGTGTGGGGGATACCGAAGGTTCGGTAGCCGCAGTCGTAGGCGTGTGCCTGGGCTTCACGGATGTTCCAGCAGATGTCGCAGGCGCGGTGTGCGTCCGAGCCAAAAGTGATCGGCACCTCGGCGTGGGCGAAGCAACGCAACAACCCGGTCGCGGGATAGTAGTCGTCGAGGCCCTTGCGCGGCGCGGCGGTCGAAACCTCAACGCGGCGGCCTGTATCGTGTGCGCACTCTGCCATCTGCTCCCAAAACGGTGCCGGATCAAAATCGGGCGCAAAGCCCTCCTTCGAAAAGCGCATGACCAGGTCGGGATGAGCCATTACATCAAAGTTGAGCGGGCTCTCGCAGGCGCGGCACCAGTCGTCGACGTAGCGCTCCCACACGCCGCGTACCCCCAGGTTTTCCCAAACGTGCAGGTTGGTGTCGTCATCGATCCAACCGCAAAGGGAATCGGGTGTATCGGGTCGAGCGACGTTTTCCGTTCCCGCCGTACCCGCGGCACCGGCCATGATATCGCCGGGGTCGCCAATCCAATGCACACTGCCCAGGCGCACGACGGCGCCCTGGGACCAGCGCTCAACCAAAGGCTCGCAGCCCTCGTACCAATCGCATTCAAAGCCATAGATAAAGCTGAGCTCCGGCGCCATCTGCGCGGCAAGCTTGCGAGCATCCTCAAAAGCCAGACGATGTGCCGGCAGGTCGCCCTCAGTAACCTGCACTTCGCAGTTGGCGTCCATGCTGGCGGGCAGGGTGAGGTGGTCAGTCGAGACCATGACGCGGCAGCCGGCCGCAGCGGCGGCGCGGACGTTGTCCTCAAACGAGGCATGGCCATCCGAAAACGAGGTATGAGTATGGCAATCGATCAGCGGGCAAGCAGACATGGTGACTCCTTTGCATTCGGCGAATCCGCTCCATTGTAATGGCGCGACCCCTGGCGCGCCGGGAACGCCACAAGTCGAAACCGACTGGAAAGGGCAGGCGGCGCGCAAGGGCTGCCGCACGACATCGACCCTGCCTCAAAACGTGTACGTCAGCCTCCAAAAGCTGCAAAAAATGACGTGTTTGGAGGCTGCCGTACACGTTTGGATAGGGGCGAGGACGATCCCGGCGCACGCCGACGTCCGCGACGGGCAAAAGTCCCGCCCATCCCATGACGCCGCCCCCACGCCGCCCGCGATGTGCTAGCGTTTGAGTGAACAAAACGAGCCCGCGCGGAAAGGAACCGGACCGTATGCAACGTGGAAGTACATCTCCGCTGTCCCGCGAGACCGATGCGCCCGAGACCATCGTCAAGCTGGAGTGCGACATCGACGATGCGTCGCCCGAGGTACTCGCCTATGCCGCCGACCGCCTGCGCGAGGCCGGCGCCCGCGAGGTGCACTGGCTACCCCTCTACTGCAAAAAGGGTCGCCCCGGATGGCAGTTGCAGGTGATCTGCTCGCACGAGGATATCGAGCGCCTACAGACGATTATCTTTTTGGAGACCACGACCAACGCCGTTCGTCGCCAGGTGATGGAACGCGTTTGCCTGCCGCGCCGATTCGAGCAGGTGACAACGCCTTGGGGCGAGGTGGCCGTAAAGGTGGCAACCCTGCCCGATGGCAGCGAGCGTGCAGCGCCCGAGTACGAGGACTGCGCTCGCCTTGCCCGTGAGCACAATGTGCCGCTCCAGCGCGTGATGCAGGCGGCGCAAGCCGCGGCTCTGCAATTTGAGTGACACGGTCGGCGACGCGCCACACCCACCCCATCAACCTCACCGAAAGGACCACCATGAAATACCTCATCGCCTCCGACATCCACGGCTCGGCATACTGGGCCGAGCGCCTGGTTGCCGCCATCGAATCCCAGCAGCCCGACCGCATCGTGCTGCTGGGCGACCTGCTCTACCACGGTCCGCGCAACGACCTGCCGCGCGATTACGCCCCCAAGCACGTGATCCCGCTGCTCAACGCCCTGGCCGACCGTATCATCGCGGTGCGCGGCAACTGCGACGCCGAGGTCGACCAGATGGTGCTCGACTTCCCCGTCATGGCCGACTACGCCACGCTGTTCGACGAGACCGGCCGCGAGCTGTTCCTGACGCACGGCCATGTCTTTGGCGCCGGCATGCACAACAGCGTCGACCACGCGCCCGCGTTGCCCGAGGGCTCCGCGCTCGTCTACGGTCATACGCACATCAAGGTCAACGAGGAAAGCGCCGCGCACCCGGGCCTGTGGCTCTTCAACCCCGGTAGTGTGAGCATTCCCAAGGACGGCACGCACAGCTACGGCATCTACGAGGACGGCGCGTTCCGCCATGTGATCCTGGAGGAGGAATAACCATGGCGCAGCACATGGCTCAGCAAAATGCCGAGGGTTCGCGTGACCTGTCCACGCTGGTCGACGCGTCGGCCGAGCTGCAGCATCTGGTGCAGACCGTCTGGCGCTTGCGTCAGCCCGACGGCTGCCCGTGGGACCGCGAGCAGACGCACCGCAGCATTGGCAAGAACATGATCGAGGAGGCCTACGAGGCGCTCGACTGCATCGAGGCGGACGACGCGGTTCACCTGCGCGAGGAGCTGGGTGACGTGCTCATGCAGGTCGTGCTGCATGCGCAGATTGCGGCGGACGCCGGCGAGTTTACGCTGGCCGACGTGGCGCGCGATATTGACGCCAAGCTCATCCGCCGTCATCCGCACGTGTTTGGCGATGTGGATGCCGACAGCTCCGATGAGGTGCTCAAGATTTGGGACGAGGTCAAGCTTGCCGAGAAGGCCGCCAAGGACAAGGCCATGGCGGCGGGCGAGGCTGCGCCCGAGGGCCTGCTCGACGGTGTGCCCACGCATCTGCCGGCGCTGATGCAAGCCCAGAAGGTGTCGCGCAAGGCGGCTGCCGTGGGTTTTGAGTGGGAGACGGTTCAGGACGTGTGGGACGAGGTCGCCGAGGAGCGCGCCGAGTTTGAGGCCGAGGCTCCCGGCTCGCCCGAGCGCGAGATGGAGTTCGGCGACCTGCTCTTTGCCCTGGTCAACGTTGCGCGCAAGGAGGGAATCGACGCCGAGAGCGCTCTGCGCGCCAGCACGGCAAAGTTCCGCCGTCGCTGGGCCGCGATGGAGCAGATGGCGGCCGATGCTCACGTGGATCTTGCCGAGCTTTCGACTCACGGCCTCAACGACCTGTGGGATGCCGCAAAGGCGGAGGAGTAAGGCCAGCCGGGTGGTGGGACAAAATAATCAGTAGTGTTTGTCCCAGGGTCGCCTGCGGCAACGAGCTTGAACGCGCTGTCAAACTTGGGACAAACACTACTGATTATTTTGTCCCACCGACTCTCCAGTATTTTTCGAAAAACAATTGTATCCCTCGGCTAACTTAGGGCATAATGCAAAAAGTGCGACATGGCTAACTTACGGAGGCGCACCGACGGTGCACGGTCAGCCGGTCGCTTGCATCCACTACGTTTCCAAGTGAGAGGGAGACAACATGAGCGATATTTTGGACGTCTATGGTCGCGAGGTGCTCGACAGCCGCGGCAATCCCACCGTCGAGGTCGAGGTCGTGCTCGAGGACGGCAGCTTTGGCCGCGCAATGGTGCCTTCGGGTGCTTCGACCGGCGCCTTTGAGGCCTGCGAGCTGCGCGACGGCGACAAGGGTCGCTACCTGGGCAAGGGCGTTTCGCAGGCCGTCGAGCACGTCAACAACGAGTGCGCTAACGCCGTCGTGGGTCTCGACGCCTTCGACCAGCGCGCCGTCGATGCCGCGCTGATTGCCGCGGACGGTACCCCCAACAAGACCAAGCTCGGTGCCAACGCCATCCTGGGCGTGTCGCTGGCCGTCGCCCGCGCCGCTGCCGAGTCGGCGGGCCTGTCGCTGTACCAGTACCTGGGCGGCGTCAACGCCCATCTGCTGCCCACGCCCATGATGAACATCCTCAACGGCGGCGTGCATGCCGACAATAACGTTGACTTCCAGGAGTTCATGATCATGCCGGTGGGCGCCCCGAGCTTTGCCGAGGGCCTACGTTGGTGCGCCGAGGTCTACCACACCCTCAAGGGCGTGCTGCACGAGGCCGGCCTGGGCGGCGGCGTGGGCGACGAGGGCGGCTTTGCCCCCAACCTTAAGACCAATGCCGAGCCGTTCGAGTACATCACCAAGGCCGTCGAGAAGGCTGGCTTTAAGCCCGGCGTCGACTTCATGTACGCCATGGACCCGGCCTCGACCGAGTTCTACAACGCCGAGACCGGCATGTACGAGCTCAAGGGCGAGGGCGTTGAGTATACGAGCGCTCAGATGGTCGATTACTGGGAGAAGCTCGTCGACACCTATCCCATCATCTCCATCGAGGACGGCATGGCCGAGGAGGACTGGGACGGCTGGGTCGAGCTCACCCGTCGCATTGGCAACAAGGTGCAGCTGGTGGGCGACGACCTGTTCGTCACCAACACCGAGCGCCTCAAGAAGGGCATCGAGCTGGGTGCCGCCAACGCGATCCTGGTCAAGGTCAACCAGATCGGCACGCTCACCGAGTCGCTCGAGGCCATCGAGACCGCCAAGGAGGCCGGTTACGCTTGCATCGTGAGCCACCGCTCCGGCGAGACCGAGGACTCCACGATCGCCGACCTGGTCGTGGGCGTCAACGCCGGCCAGATCAAGTCGGGCGCCCCGTGCCGCAGCGACCGTATCGCCAAGTACAACCAGCTCATCCGCATCGAGGACGAGCTCGAGGGCAGCGCGCGCTACGCCGGCAAGGCCGCGTTCTACAACATTCGCTAGGCATGCGGAGCTCGCGGGGGCGGGGAAGACTCGGATTCGCCTTGCTTCAGCCGGGCGCTGTTGAGCACCATTGGGCGCTGGGCCATATGGCTCAGCGCCTTTTTTATGTCGAGCAAAGGCTGGCGAAGGCGGTGCGCGCGCTCGTGCTATAACTAGAATACTTAGCGCAAACAAACCTCAACCGCACAAGGCGCACATGGATCAGATTTACGACAACAGGTACTATTCCGCCGGTTCGCGTGAGCCGTCGCCTCGCCGTGCGCGCACGGTGCAGCTCGGTGGGTCCGCCTACGCCGGCGCCGACCGTTCCATGCAACGCCCGACAAGTACCTCGCGCCCCAATGCTCAAGTGAATACTTCGTCAGATGGACCGGTGCGCCCGGCACGTTCGTCGCATGCTCAGCGCTCGTCGGCTCAAACGCACGATAGGTCGAGCAGGCCCTCGAACCGTTTTTCGGGCTCGGACTTTATGCACTACGCCAACGACAACGCGGTGGTCAAGGCGATCTACGACTTTACCCACGGTCCTCAGCGAGGGCTATTCATCGGCATCGTCGTTGCCCTGGTGCTCGTGAGCCTGTATTTCCCCGTGCGCGACCTGTACGTGGCAAAGCGTTCGAGCGATATCTTGGCCAAGCAGGTCGAGATTCGCCAGCAATATAATGATGGGCTGCAAAAAAGCGTCGACAAGCTGCTCTCGGAGGAGGGTATCAAGGATGCGGCATCCGAGGACCTGGGCTTGGTGATGCCCGGCGAGAAGAGGATTGAAGTGCAGGGCCTGGACGGCGATTCGGGTGCCTCGTCGAGCCAGAAGTCGTCGAACGCCAAGAAGGCCAGCGAAGTTGCCAAGGAAATCGAAGAAGTCGGTAAGGACGCGCCGTGGTACATCCAAGCGCTCGACATGCTGTTTGGGTTTAACGGCGTCGAGGGCCAGAC
>JAXKFZ010000054.1:0-2758 GCA_036550635.1 Collinsella sp.
AGCTCCTTGGTCACCGAGGCGAGCGTGAGCGACATGTTGGTGCCGGTATCGCCATCGGGTACGGGGAAGACGTTGAGCTTGTTGATCTCCTCGGCCTTGTCGGAAACGGCAGCCGCAGCGATCGGAAAACAGGTGCGAATGGTCTTTGCAATCATGGGTATTTGAATCTCCGTTTTCGGATGCTAGTTCAGACGGCTCTTGAGCGCGTCGATATGGATGCCGATCTTAAGGCTGGCGGGATCGATCTGGGCGATCTCCTGCAGGGTAAAGGCAACGGAGCTCGAAAGATTGTGGCAGACGGACTTCATGTTGACGCCGTTCTCGAGCACGACGTGAAGATCGACCGTAAGGCCGTTCTCGTCGGCGGAGACAAGCACGCCCTTGCGGAGGCGCTGACCGGCAAGCAGGCGCACGCTCTCGGCGCCCTGGAGCTGTTCGGCCATACCGACGACGCCATAGCACGTCATCGCGGCATAACCGGCAATATCGGCAATAACGTCGTTCGAGACGCTCAGGCTGCCGTTAATGGTCTCAGACACAAGAATCTCCTTATCTGGTGCTCGCGGCACCATCTCGTGGGAGCAATCATTGCAATATTCTACAACGACCGCGCCATGTTGAGGTGGCGGGCCTCGGGATTACATCCTCGACACGAAATGTTGATACGGTAACGTTCGCGAACGGCGATCGCGGCATGAAAAAACCCGCCGCATAAGCGACGGGTTTTACAACCTGGCTCCCCGGGTAGGACTCGAACCTACAACAGCGCGGTTAACAGCCGCGTGCTCTACCATTGAGCTACCGAGGAATTTAAAGCCCAACGGAAAGGGCTGGAAAATTCTGGCTCCCCGGGTAGGACTCGAACCTACAACAGCGCGGTTAACAGCCGCGTGCTCTACCATTGAGCTACCGAGGAATAGGTGCGTGCTCTCAAGCAACGAAGTTTATTATACGGACGAATCAGCTCAGGGCAAGAACTTTTTTAAGAAATTTTCTCGCCATGATCCCTTGGGGACGGCCTAACTGCCGGCACCAGCAACGGGAACGCCGATGTTTTGACAATGCCAGCGAGCGGGCACCAGAGCGAACAAATTGGCATGAAAAGAGGACGGCATAGACCTTCTGGTCATGCCGTCCTCTTTGAATGACAAGTTGTCGCTCTGGTGTCCGCGCAGCGTCGACCAGTTACGGCGTTTGGTAAAACGCCGTAACTCCTAAGACTCGATATAGTCTTTGAGCTTGCTCGAACGGCTCGGGTGACGGAGCTTGGCCAGGGTCTTGGACTCGATCTGGCGGATGCGCTCGCGCGTGACGCCAAACTCGCGGCCGACTTCCTCGAGCGTACGGGGATGTCCGTCGACAAGGCCAAAGCGCAGCTCGATAACCTTGCGCTCACGATCGGCAAGCGAGTCGAGCACCTGGGTGAGCTGCTCCTGCAGCATGGAGAAGCTGGCGGCATCGGGCGGAACGATGGCCTGGGAGTCCTCGATAAAGTCGCCCAGTTGGGAATCCTCTTCCTCGCCAATGGGGGTCTCGAGCGACACGGGCTCCTGCGAGATCTTCTGGATCTCGCGGACGCGGTCGGCGCTCATGTCCATCTCGGCACCGATCTCCTCGGGGGTCGGGTCGCGGCCCAGGTCCTGAAGGAGCTGACGCTGCACGCGGACGAGCTTGTTGATGGTCTCGACCATGTGCACGGGAATACGGATGGTACGGGCCTGGTCGGCGATAGCGCGCGTGATGGCCTGACGGATCCACCACGTGGCGTACGTGGAGAACTTAAAGCCCTTCTGGTAGTCGAACTTCTCGACGGCGCGGATCAGACCGAGGTTGCCCTCCTGGATCAGGTCCAGGAACAGCATGCCGCGACCGACATAGCGCTTGGCGATGGAGACGACCAGACGCAAGTTTGCGCTGATAAGTGCCTGCTTGGCTTCGAGGCCCACGTTCTCAATGCGCGTAAGACGACGTATCTCGGCGCGCGTGAGTTCGAGCTCACCAGCATCGGCGGCCTCGAGCTTCTCGGTGGCCTCAAGACCGGCCTCGATCTTCATGGCCAGATCGACCTCTTCGGAGGCGGTCAGCAAGTCGACCTTGCCGATCTCCTTGAGGTACATACGGACCGGGTCGCCGGTCAGCATCACCGTGGAGGCATCGATGCCGCGCACGCGCGAACGCGAACGGGACGTGCGCACGGTGCGCTTCTTCTTGCTCTTGGAAGAACCCATCTCGGCGTCGGCCTGACGGGCCATCTTGAGCTCATGATCGTCGAGCGAGCCGGAATCGTGCTCGTCGTCATCATCGAAATCGTCGGTATCGGTATCGTTATCGTCATCGTCGACGTCCATGGGGGCGTCGTCGTTACCGCTCGCGGAGATAATCTGGATGCCGCTGTTGCGCAGCGCGGAATACACCGCGGTGAGCTGCTCGTCAGAAACATCGATATCCTTCAGGGCGACCTGAATCTCGTCCTCGGTTACCGAAGTCCTGTTTGAGCCGTTGCCCATGAGCTTTGCAACGTAGGATTCCAGCCCAGTACCCGTGCTCTCAGTCTTTTTTGGCACAGATTCTCCCTTCATAGTCCACAGGACTCAATACTTTAGCACACACATTGACGTCTATACCCAAAAAGAGGGCTGGATATAGGCGAGAATACGCTGGTTGACCACAACATCTAGGCTTGATCGGTGCCTGCGGCCTCCAGGCCGATCAAACGGAACGGGTCCGCCACGCCGCCGATCGACTTTTGCAGTTCGCG
>JAXKFZ010000309.1:0-2007 GCA_036550635.1 Collinsella sp.
AACAGTACTCATATTTGGCATTTTTTGTCCATTGCTATATAACTAACACCCTATAGCAGACAAAAAACAGGCCGCAGCCCATCGCTGCGGCCTGTTCGGAAGCAAAAGTGGGCGTTAAGCGCTGTAGCCCATCGCTTGCAGGACAAACATGACGACCGTGAGCGCCGTAATCACGCCGATAGTCGCCCAAGTGAGCACGTTCCACACGCGGCCGTTGCGGTTGGCGCCCATAATGTGACGGTCGGCGGCGATAACCACCTGGAACACCAGAACCACGGGCAGTAGCACGCCATTGATGACCTGCGAGGTCATCATAATCTGGAACAGATCGACGCCGGGCATAAGCACCAGCACGGCAGAGATACCGATGATGGCCGTAATGATGCCGCGATAGACCGGGGCCTCGTCCCAGCTGCGGTCGGCACCGCGCTCCCAGCCAAATGCCTCGCAGATAGCGCTCGACGTAACGCCCGGCAGCACGCAGGCAGCCAAGAAGCTCGCCGCGACCAGGCCCGAGGCAAACAGTACCGTGGACCACTGACCCGCAATAGGCTCCAGCGCGCGGGCAGCATCGGCAGCATCGCTAATCTGAATGCCCGCCGGGAACAACACCGTACCGGTCGTGATGATAATAAAGCCGGCAATGACATCGGCAGCAAGCGAGCCGCTCACGGTATCGATGCGCTGCAGCACGATATCGTCCTCGCCCGCGTTCTTATCGACCACGTTGTTCTGCGCCAAGAAAATCATCCACGGCGCGATGGTGGTACCGATCGTCGCGACCACGAGCGACACGTAGCTGGGGTCATTTTGAATGTTAGGCACGACCAGGTCGACCGCGACCTCACCCCAGTTGGGGCCAGCCATAAACGCGGCGACAATATAGGTCACGAACACGCAGCTCACCAGCAGCAGAATCTTCTCGATGCGCTGGAAACTACCCGACATGGTAAGCATCCACACCAGCAGCGCCACCAACGGCACCGAAATGCTCGCCGGCACGCCAAAGAGAGCAAGGCCGCTGGCGATGCCCGCAAACTCCGAAATGGTAACAGCCGTGTTGGCGATCAACAGCGCCGCCATAGCAAGTACACTCTTGCGCACGCCAAAGCGCTCACGAATGAGCGATGCCAGGCCCTTGCCCGTGACGCAGCCGCAGCGTGCCGCGGTCTCCTGCGTCACGATGAGCAGCACAGTCATGACGGGAAGCATCCAGAGCATCTTGTAGCCATAGCTGGCGCCCGCGCTGGAATACGTTGCAATGCCGCCGGCGTCATTGCCCGAAAGCGCCGCCAGCAGACCGGGACCCATAGCGCCAAAGATGGCCGCGATGGTCAACTTTTGCTTGGTGCCCGACTTTTGCTTGGTATTTTGCACGCGACCACCTAACCCATGACCGACATGGTGAGCAGCACCGCAGCGGCGCAGTACGCTACGCACGAGATCATGACGGCAATAACGTTCATGGCGGTGCCCGACGTGTTGAGGTCATGCTCGTCACGCCAGAACAGCACCATCAGGTAAATCACGGCGCTCATGTTGCCAACCAGGCAAATGATGGCAGCGATATTAAAGCACCCGGTAAAGAGTTGCTCCTCAAACATGGGCGCATCGGGGAACGCGGCAGTGCGCACCAGCTGCGCGCACAGGTAAGTAACAAGCGAAAGGATCAGGCCCATACCCGTGCTCTGGAAGAAGAATCCCAGGTACGGTTTGGGCTCGTCGTCGTGACCGTCGTACTCGAGGAAGTAGTTCTTGACGAACGACACCATGCGCGAGGCCGCCAGCAGCACGAGCGGCATGGCGCACATGGGGAACACCACCAGATGCGCGGAGCCCAGCGCCGTCCCCAGCACCGTCGCCATAATGCACGAGGCGATGCCCCACACGACGACCCAGTACTGACGATGCACGAACCAGCTGAGCACGTTCGTCGAGTCGTCCGACGCGCTATCGCCCGAGCCGACACCGGCGATCTGCAGGTCCTCCTGATGCTCCTCGGCGATA
>JAXKFZ010000310.1:0-6406 GCA_036550635.1 Collinsella sp.
CATCGCCCTGCAGGACCTGCCGCAGCACACGGTGTAGTTGACCTGGCCGGCCGGGGCGGCAGCCGGACACTTTCTCTCGGAAACTGGGCTTCGCGAAGTTTTCCGAGAGAAAGGACCGCCTCCCGCCCCGGCCTGCGGTGACTCGGTAGCACCGTGTGCTGCCGAAGGGGCTTTGAGCGATGACTAGGGCTGATAAACTGGTAGCCGCTGAGCGCCACGGGGTCCTCGCGCTGGGAGTAGGTGTGGATGAGGGCAGACGAGACAGCGTAGGAGACAGCGGCAATAAGGATGAAGCCCTCGCCTGTGAGCGTGACGGCGCCGCCGCTATCGCCACCGGTGAGGTTGACGATAACGACTCCGGCAAAACCTATAGCGCAGCCGAGGACTTTGCGCGCAGTGAGCCGTTCTTGCCGGAACACGAGCGCTGCCATCAACACGCAGAGAAACGTGTTCATAGCGTTGACGATTGAGCCGCGCACACCCGAAGCGTTTGAAACGCCGATATAAAAGAAGGCGTACTGCACGATAGTTTGGGCAAGCGAGAGTCTGATAACGAGTGGCCATCCCGTGCGTGAGACGCGAGGCAAGCGACGTCTTGTTATGACTGCAGCGGCAAGTGCGATAGCGCCGGCAAGCATAAAGCGCACGCCAGCGAAGAGAAACTCCGATGGTACGTCGCCGTTTTGGATGCCGAGAAGCTCGTAGCCGATCTTGATGCAGGGGATCGCACTGCCCCAGAGCGCGCAGCAGATGAGGGCGAGCGCAGCTACGCACCATGTGCGCGTGAGAGGGTGGCGCGCGGAGTCGGCGTAAACATCGCAAGAGCTGGCGTCGAGTGCGGATGAGGGTTTGGACATACATCTCCCAAACGAGGCGAAGCAGAAAACGCCTCTATGGTACGCGCAATTTTGTGTCCGCACGCGTTGATAGCATAGAACGCGTCATGGAACACAAGTTCGTAAGAAGAGGAGAACGCCATGATGTCAGAGATTACGGGCTATCGTGAGGAAGTTCAGACCATCAAGACGGCGATATTGCGTGCGCAGTATGCTGCGGCGAAGAGCGCCAACGCTCAGCAGCTGCAGCTCTATTTCGCCGTGGGAGGCTACGTCTCCGCCAACACGCGCAATGGCACGTGGGGAACCAACGCGCTCAAAACCATCAGCGAACAATTGCGGAAGGAGCTGCCAGGACTCAGGGGCTTCTCCACAACAAGTCTCAAATATATGCGAATCTTCTTTGAAGCTTGGTCTGCTCCGGGCGATGAACAGGCGTTTCTCGATTCGTCACTCGTGAGTGACGAATCTTCAGACGGTGGCCTTCTGCAAATTCGTCACTTGCAAGTGCCGAATTCAAACACATGTTCTCTCGATGATTTTTTAGCGATTGGGTTTACCCATCATCGGTATATCCTTGCAGGTGCTAAGACCCTTGACGAGCGGCTCTTCTACATTCACAAGTGCGCATTTGAGCACTTAAGTGTGGAGGCGCTCAAACGCTCGCTGAAGGCGGACGACTTTCATCATCAAGGAGAGGTCTCCAACAACTTCCTCTCAACGCTGCCAAAGGGTCAGCAGGCGCTGCGCGCTATCGCCACGTTCAAGGACGAGTATCTGCTCGACTTTATCAATGTTGAGGAACTCGGGGTGCGCGATGCGGAGGATGTCGACGAGCGCGTGTTAGAGCAAGGCATCGTGCAGAATATCAAGCAGTTCATCATGACGTTCGGTCGAGCCTTCGCGTTTGTGGGAAACCAGTACCATCTCGACGCCTTTGGCATCGATCAGTACATCGACCTCCTGTTCTTCAACCGCGACCTCAACTGTTTAGTTGCAGTCGAGCTCAAGAGCGGCCCCTTCAAGCCGGCCTATCTCGGCCAGCTCTCTGGCTATCTACGCATCCTGGACGACTTTGAGCGTCGCGAGCACGAGAATCCCTCCATAGGCCTTGTGCTTTGCAAAGGCATGGACAAGGGATTTGTTGACTATGTGATCCAAGACTTCACAAAACCCATGGGTGTGGCCACCTATAAGACGTCGAAGGATATGCCACGAGAGTTGCTCGATGCTCTGCCGCCCATCGATGACTTACGGATGTTGCTGGAGAGGTCTGATGGGTAGCGGTAGGAATTGTTCGGTGTTAGAAGCTTATTTCGCTTATGGCCTTGAGCTTTGCCGATGAGCATGGGGTGGGGAACGTATCAAGGCAGAGTTTGTCATGCAATGAGTATGACAAACTCTGCCTGGAGGAGAGGATACTTCCATGGCAATTGTCCACCGCAATGCTCTCAAGCATGGTTTGTCTGAGAGGGAGGTTCTAGATAATGACTGAGTACAAACTAGCTGATGGATCGGTCCTGACAGACGAAGATATCGAGCGCGAGAGCGTAGAGTTTGAGCAAGAGACTTGGACGGGTCGTCTTGAGCGCATCCATGTCAGGCCTAGCGTTGTTGCTGATGAGCCGCTTGTTGCAGTTACCGTGCGCTTTTCGGCATCCATGGTGGTGGCAATCGACCGAAAGACGGGGGATCGATCCGATTTTATTCGGCGGGCCGTTTTCCCTGCGCTGTAGTAACGTTGCGTCTCCTAAATCGACCTTGGTTTCGTCGAGGAGGTAGATCTTGAGGATGAGGTGTCCTGCTTCGGTGAACCCGTTCTCGAAGACGGGCAGCACGCGCGACACGGACTACCGCGACCTCCTGACCTTCCGCGACGGGGAGTAGCGGCTTGGCGGTGTGCGGCGCCGGCACGTGACGGTGGCGGGCATGAGGCTTGGCCTTCGCGACGGCATGTTCTTTAGAGTTTGCGGTGCATGATGGCACGGCCGTTTTCAAATCGTGAAACATTGCCCGGGAATGAGTAACAGGCTTTGGTTCGTACATCCGTTATAACGGGAGTTGCAAGAAGTGACATCCGTGACGAGAGGTTGAACTCATGACTCAGCACCGGTTTCCCGAAGGTTTCCTCTGGGGTGCTTCCACCAGCGCTTTTCAGGTTGAGGGTGGGTATGATGAAGGAGGCAAAGGTCCGGCAACCACCGATCGCGGCCCGGGGCGTCCCGGCATCGCCGATAACAAGATCGCCTCGGACCACTATCATCACTGGCGTGAGGATGTCGACCTCATGGCCGAGCTCGGCATCAAGGTCTACCGGATGGGTTTCGCTTGGAGCCGCATCATGCCCGATGCCTCGGGGGATCCCAATCCTGAGGGCTTGGCGTTTTATGACCAGCTGATTGACTACCTGCTGGAGCGAGGGATCGAGCCCTTGGTCACCCTGTATCACTTCGAATGTCCGAGTGCGTTGGTCGAGGCCTTCGGCGGCTGGAAGAGCCGTAAGATGATCGACTTCTATGTGCGCTATGCCGAAATCTGCTTCACGCACTTCAAGGGGCGCGTCAAGCGCTGGGTTACCGTGAATGAACAGCTAATTGCGACCTCCGCGCCCAGCAACACGGGTGACACCGAAACCGATCCGCGCCAACGGCAGAAGAACGCCTACCAGATGAGCTATCATGTCGCTCTTGCCGAGCATCGCGCCATCGCGTGCCTGCGACAGATCGACCCCGATGCGCAGATCGGCCCCGTTGTCGCCATGCAGGTGGTCAACCCGCGGACGAGCGCTTCGGCGGATGTGCTTGCGGCCATGAACGCCGAGGAGATGATGCAGAACTACCTGCTCGACCTGAGTGTGCGCGGCGACATCTCGCCTTATGCGCGCTATTACCTGGAGCGCGAAGGTTTCTACCCTGTTGTTGAGTGCGGGGACCACGACATCCTGGTCGCGACGAGGCCCGATTTTCTTGGGGTGAACTACTATTTCAGCAATTGTGCGCATGAGCGCACGGAGCCCATCCGCTTCGACCGGTTCCCTCCGTGGTCGGGCGGGGATTTCGAACTCTGCGATAACCCTGCGATCGCGCCGACCGAGTGGATGTCGAACGGCATCGACCCCCTTGGGCTTCGCGTGGGCATGCGCAAGCTCTACGATCGCTACCAGCTTCCGATGATCGTCACGGAGAACGGCATGGCGCTTTCCGAGTCACTTGACGAGGAGAACAGGGTGCATGATGCCGTGCGCATCGAATACCTTTCACGACATTTGGGCGAGGTCGAGGAGCTCATTCGCGAAGGCTATCCCGTCTTCGGCTACTGCGTTTGGAGCCTCATGGATCTATGCTCAAGTCATCAGGGGTTCACTAAGCGCTACGGCCTTCTGTATGTCGATCGCACGGAAACCGATGCGAAGCAATGCGCTCGTTTCAGGAAGGACAGCTTCTTCTGGTATCAGGACGTGATTAGAGAAAACGGCTTGCCCTGCTGAGCGTCGGTGGTCCGACGAGATTACTCGCCAGTACCGGAATCGGCTCCATAACGCCTCAGGTATTCCATGACTATCAAGTCGATGGCGGCAAGCGCACCGAACTTGCCCGTGTCGATGTTGTTGGTCACTCCGCAGCTCAGTATGCAGGAGGCATGGTTCCAGTAGGCGCTTGAGGTGTTTTGTGTGATGGCGAGAAGACGACAGCCGGAGGCGGCGAGTGCGTTGACGATTTCTGGATAACGAATGGGGTATGTTCCCCCTATGCTGCAAATGATGGCGAGGCTGGATTTGGTGAGCGATTGCGCGCAGGCGAGCTGCGATGAATAATCGAGGTAAAGCTCGATGGGGCGGTTCATGATGGTGAGCCTGCTTTGGAAGTAGCGGCCCACGTCCCAGAGGAAGTGGTGGGAGAAGAACGCGACATGCCCGCTGTCGTGCAAATCATCGACAATGGCGGGCAGTTTCGCGATGTTTGCCGCCGAGATGGTCGTTTCGATATTGAGCAGGATCGCCTCCCGGTAGGATGCCAGAGCGCCTTCCGTGTCGTTTGACAGCTGTTCTACAAAGGCATGTGGAAACAACCCGGTTTTGAGGACGTCATGTTCAAGCTGGTTGCGCAGGTCCTTGAAATCAGCGAAACCCATAAACCGGCAGAATCGCGACACTGAAGCCTTCGAGACGAAGCACATGTCGGCGATTTCTCCAATCGAGAGCTCGCTCAGCTTGCTGTAGTTTTTCACCAGCGTGGTCGCTATCTCGTAGTTGGTGTCGTGCTGCATTGCGGTGTCGATGTAGTCAAGCAACCGTTCGGCAACCGATCCCATCGAGATGGATTTTTCCATGATGGCTGTCCCCTTTATGCTCAGTGGCCCGAATAAGAGGGCCTCATTTGACCAAACTATAGCTCAAACATGCCGGTATTCCTGCGGAGTTTCACGTTATGAAACTCGCGTAGCCATCTCGCAACCTTGTGGCACAGCATGTAACCGATTTTGGATATAGCCGGCGTCATACTTAATGCAAGAAGAGACGACGAAGCTTGCCGCCCCGCCGGAACACGGCATCGGCTCTACACAGGGCATCGCTTCGTTGCTTTGCCGCTCGACGAGATATCGGTTGAGGAGGATCGGATGAAGCGGTTATTGCTGCGCGCCGACGATTTAGGTTACAGCGACGGTGTTAATTGCGGGATAGCGGCCGCGGTCCAAGCGGGGCTCATTCGCTCGGTGGGCGTCATGACCAACATGCCGCTTGCAGAAAGCGGTTTGGCGCGCCTGCAAATCAAGGATCTCTGCTTGGGTCAGCACACCAATATCTGCACGGGTAGGCCCCTCAGCGATTCCTCGCTCATCTCGAGCATCGTTGACGATGATGGCAATTTCAAGCGGAGCTCAGCATATCGCGCCGCCGCGCGGGCTGGGGAGGACTTCGTGGTGCTTGACGAGGTCATTATCGAAATCGAGGCGCAGTATTGGCGATTCCTTGAGCTCGTCGGGCGTGAGCCCGATTACTTCGAGGGACATGCGGTCGCAAGCCCCATGTTCTTCCGCGGCCTTGAGATCGTTGCCGAGCGTCACGGCCTGCCCTATTTCGCGATGGGTGCTCCGGGCGAGCCAGTCACCTTTCGCTCGACGCCGGTGCTTTCCTATGTTCCCAAGGATTTCTCGTCATATGAAGCGGATCCCTTTGCGGCGCTTCGAGAGGCGCTTGAAACGACACCGGAAGGGATATGCCGTCTCATGGTGTTTCACCCAGGTTATATCGACGCGTACTTGCGAGATAACTCGACCATGCTCGAGGCCCGCATCCGGGAAGCCGCGATGCTTGTCGACCCTGATGTCGCCGCATGGCTTGCAGAGCAGGACGTGGGGCTCGTGACGTACGCGGACCTGACGTAAGCGTCCGCTGGGGCAATCTCGCCAATTCACGCTGAATGGCGTACTGCCTGAAGCACGTCGTTGTGATTTTGAAGAGAGGTGGATGCGCTATCTAGAGGGGAAGATGCCGCACACGGGCATCGATAGAGTTCACTGCAAAGATTGGAGCTGAAACATGGCGGTATTCGACAAGATCCAAAACATAA
>JAXKFZ010000311.1:0-7477 GCA_036550635.1 Collinsella sp.
CGAGATCCTCTCTGCTGCGATGATGCTCGATCACCTGGGCGAGAACGACGCTGCCAATCGCATTCGCGCCGCCGTCTCTGCCACGCTCGACGAGGGCGAGCAGGTTACCGGTGACGTGCGTCGTGCCCAGACCGGCTCCGTCGAGGGCGCCGTGGGCACGCAGGCCTTTGCCGATGCCGTTATCGCGCACCTGGCCTAAGGTATGCACGCTGCAAACGCCTAAATAGTACTTAAGTGTTTGCGTATAACCTAAGAATCAATACGCCTGGCACTCTGTCGGGCGTATTCTATTGAAGACTATGTTTCCTAACAAGGAGTAACCGATATGGGTCTGATTCAAAAGAAGGACGAGAAGGACGAGATCGACGGCATTCAGATCATCGAGCGCGGCGAAGGCCCCGACGGTGACGAGGACGAGAAGATCGACCTGGTCACCGGTACGTCTGCCGAGCACATTGCTGCCGGTACGACGGCCGAGGAGGAGGACGCCCGTCTGGAGGCTCAGATTGCCGCGGATGCCGCTGACGAGGATCTGATGCCCGAGGAGCAGGACGAGGACGACGACTCCGACGTGGATGACCACAATTGCAAGCACAAGAAGACGATGATTGCCGCCTTTGTGGTTGCAGTCGTGATTGCTGCCGTGATTGGCTTCTTTATTGGCAATGGCGGCTTTGGCGGCAAGGGTGTCGGCTCGTCGACCCTGACCGAGGACCAGCTCGATTCGACCGTGGCAAGCTACAGCTACAACGGCAAGAAGAGTGACATCACCGCGCGCGAGGCCATCGAGAGCCAGTACAGCCTCGACACCGTCAAGGACGACGACGGCAACTATGCCGCTCCGTCTGCCGACGTCATCCTGTCCTACGTGCGCAACAAGATCCTGCTCGATGCTGCCGAGGACGAGGGCATCACCGTCTCTTCTAAGGAGATGAAGAAATACGCCGAGGATTCCATCGGCACTTCGGACTACAAGACCATGGCCACGCAGTATGGCGTGTCCAAGGACCAGGCCAAGCAGATCGTCCGCCAGTCCGCGACGCTGCAGAAGCTCTACAAGAAGAAGGTGGGCGATAGCTCCGCAAGCATGCCGACCGCTCCGACCGAGCCTGCTGACGGCAACGAGGAGACCGCGAGCAAGGACTACGCCGACTACATCATCAACCTTGCCGGTGACGAGTGGGATAGCGAGAAGGGCACTTGGAAGGACGCCGACAGCACCTATGCCAAGGCCTTTGCTGACGATGCCTTTACGGCCGATAGTGCGACCTATAAGCAGGCCATGACCGCCTATTACACCGCCTACCAGCAGTATTCTTCGCAGGCCTCGAGCGCCAGCTCCAAGTGGACCGAGTATGCTAACGGCCTCTACGCCAAGGCCAACATCAGCATCTACGGCCTGTTTGCGTAAGGTTTGCCTGAGCCGCCGAGCGCGTAGCCGAAATATCTGAATAGCCCGCTAGAACGGATGTTGTTCTAGCGGGCTATTTGCGTTTAGGCGCTGGTGGCTAAATTATGCCTATGAATCTTTAAGTCCAAAAAGATTATCGGCTTCATCGTCAGGCATATATTCCAGCACATCGCCCGGTTGGCAGTCGAGTGCCCGGCATATCGCGTCAAGAGTTGAAAAGCGCACGGCAGAAACCTTGCCCGTCTTGATGCGCGACATATTGACCTGGGAGATGCCCACGCGTTCCGCAAGCTCTTTGGATGAGATCTTGCGTTCGGCAAGCATGCGGTCGAGCCGCAGAATAATCATGGATTCCCCCTAGAGCAACTCGTCATCTTGTTTTTGCAGGATATACCCGTAGCGGAAGATGCTGGCAATCAGGCAAATAATCAGGCCTGCAAAGAGCATGGAGGGCTCGAATAACTGGCCGACGAACGCATCGGTAAAGCTGCCGCCAAATCCCGAGAGTATCATTCCCGTGATTACGGCGCCAAGAAGCCTCACGGCAACGCCGCCGATAAGGAATAAATGTCCTACTCGACGAAGTGTCTGGTTACATTCAAGGTCAAAGGGCCTGCCTTCCTTTTCAATGTTGAAGAAAAGCCTGCGCACGCTTATCGCGATGGTAAGCGCGAGGCATGTCATCAAGAGGCTCCCTATGGCAGTGTGACCATCGTGTGCGACGAGCATAAGTGGGGCCTGCGCATCGGTACCGACGATAGCAAGGCATGGCCCCTCGCCGGCTTGAAGTTCTACGGATTGGAGACACGACCCTTGGGAGAGGCCAGGCAATATGAGTAGAAGGTCAATCGCAATGACTGCGAGGAGTCCCAGGACGAGCGCGGTGGTAATGCAGATCGTGGCCCATTTGCAGATGCGAGCGAGCTTCCTCAGTTTGGCTATTGTCTGTTCGCGGCTGATGGTTTCATTCGATATAGATGCGTTTCGATGGAGCATAACCCCTCCAATCGGCGTTTTGGATGATACATATGTATCATATCAGAATTAACGATAAACGATAAATAATTACGGATACTGACTAAGTAATGATTGAAAACGATTAGCGTGAGCTATTAGCTCATTTTGGATGCCGGAGTTTGGCGCGCGGGGGATGAGGACAAATGCCAAAACTTCCCGTGATCGCACAAGTGCTTCATTGGGCTTCTCTAATTCATCTGGGAAAACAACTGCAAACGATTGCAAGTAACCGGTGAACGGTCGAAAACTACCGTTCACCGATAATCTCAAAACTGGTTCTAACTGGTATTAAGTCAAAAAGACCAATTCACAAATCTTCACAATGACCTGCAATTTTTCTTTACGCTATTTTTAGCCGCCCTGCGTTGTTTAGACACAGGAAAAGTTCCGATCTTTTGCCAAAGCATTTCGAAACGATTTCAAAACCGCAGGTAAAAGTATTAACGAGCGGTAAACGGTCGATTTATCACCGTGAGCGGTGCAAAAACGTTTTACTGTATGAATCAACGAAAGCGACCTCTTCTGTGGTGATATAGTGACAACAACACGTCACGTGGTTACTACCAGTTGAGAAACCACTGGTCTTCAAAGAACGCTTTCTAAGAAGCTTTAAGGGCGATTGCCCGCTGGCTTCCGAAAATCATCGGACTCAGATCGTACACACCTTCGGAAGGGAAATTTGAATGGTTGGCTTTATTCTTACTGGTCATGGACAGTTCGCACCCGGCCTCGCAAGCGCTATCGCTATGGTTGCCGGCGACCAGCCCGCTTTTACCGTCGTTCCTTTTGAGGGCGACCAGGCTGCTTCCTACGGTGAGGATCTCCGCGCCGCTATTACCGCCATGCGCGAGGAGTGCGATGGCGTGCTCGTCTTTACCGACCTGCTCGGTGGTACTCCGTTCAATCAGTCGATGATGATTGCCCAGGATGTCGACAACGTCGAGGTTCTGACTGGCACTAACCTCCCCATGGTTATTGAGCTTCTGTTCCTTCGCGGTAACGCCACGCTCGCCGAGCTTGGCGAGCAGGCCGTGACCGTTGGTCAGACGGGCGTCACCGCCCAGACGGTCGCATCCGTTGCCGGCTCCGAGGAAGAGGATATCTTCGGCGACGAGGACGGCATCTAATGGCCGATTTCGGAGCCAACGTCCTGAGCTCCTCGGTCGCCCTTTTAGGCCTGCTTGTCATCATGGGCTTGATTTACACCATCTGGTCGCAAATCAACATGAAGAAGAAGCAGAAGTACTTCAAGGAGCTGCACACCGAGCTCAAGCCGGGTCAGGAGGTTCTTTTCGCCGGCGGTATCTACGGAACCGTCAAGGGCATCGAAGGCGAAAAGGTCCAGATCAAAGTCCGATCCGGTGCCGTCGTAGATGTTTCGCGTTACGCGATTCAGGAGATCAAGTAACTGTCGTCAGCAAATAACGAAAGGAAGCTGATCAACATGGCAGAACCCAACATTCTTCTTACCCGCATCGATAACCGACTGGTCCATGGTCAGGTCGCTACCCAGTGGAACTCCACCCTGGGCTCCAACCTCATCCTCGTCGCCAACGACGATGTGTCGACCAACACCATGCGCCAGAACCTCATGAAGATGGCCGCTCCCGCCGGCGTCGCTACGCGTTTCTTCTCCCTGCAGAAGACCATCGACGTCATTGGCAAGGCGAGCCCGCGCCAGAAGATCTTCATCGTGGCCGAAACACCGGAAGACGTGCTTACGCTCGTCAAGGGCGGTGTGCCTATAAAGAAGGTAAACATCGGCAACATGCACATGTCGGAAGGAAAGCGCCAAGTCGCCACCTCCGTCGCAGTTAACGACGAGGATGTCGCTGCGTTTAAAGAGCTGCAGGAATTGGGGGTGGAGTTGGAGATCAGGCGCGTTCCGAGCACGCCTGTTGAGGACACGAGCAAGCTCTTCTCGTAATCCTCGTGATCCACGTTGTCAGGATTGAAACCCTGACGTTCTGTACGTGATATCCAAAGTGCGTACATACATTTTGAAAGGAGGAGCAAGATGGAATACTCGATCATCCAGGTCGCTCTGGTCTTCATCGTCACGTTCGTCGCGGCAATCGACCAGTTCAACTTCCTCGAGTCTCTCTATCAGCCCATCGTCACCGGCGCCGTCATCGGTCTTATCCTTGGCGACCTCAACACCGGTCTTCTCGTGGGTGGTACCTATCAGCTCATGACGATCGGCAACATGCCGATCGGAGGCGCTCAGCCGCCTAACGCCGTCATCGGCGGCATCATGGCAGCCATTCTCGCTATCGCTACGGGCCTCGAGCCCAACGCGGCAGTCGGCCTTGCCATTCCGTTCGCTCTGCTTGGTCAGCTCGGCGTTACCCTGGTCTTCACGCTTATGTCGCCCCTCATGTCCTCCGCGGACAACATGGCTCATAACGCTGACACCAAGGGCATCGAGCGTCTGAACTACTTCGCCATGGCTCTGCTCGGCCTGATCTTCGCTGTCGTCGTCACCCTGTTCTTCATCGCTGGCGCTACCATCGGTCAGACCATCGCTTCCGCCATCCCGACTTGGCTGCAGACCGGTCTGTCCGCTGCAGGCGGCATGATGCGCTTCGTCGGCTTCGCCGTCCTGCTCAAGGTTATGATGAACCGCGATATGTGGGGCTTCTTCCTCATGGGCTTTGGCCTCGCGCTCATCACCGTTGCCAACGATTCTCTGGCAACCCCTGCCCTGCTCATCCTCGCTCTCATCGGCTTCGGCATTGCTTTCTGGGACTTCCAGCAGCAGACCGAGCTGAAGGGTGCAGCTGTTTCTGACGGAGGTGACTTCGAAGATGGCATCTAATGAGTATGTGATCCCGGAGCACTACGAGGATCTCACTCCTGCTCCGCAGCTCGACCAGAAGACCCTCAACAAGATGGCTTGGCGCTCCTGCTTCCTGCAGGCATCGTTCAACTACGAGCGCATGCAGGCCGCTGGCTGGCTTTACTCCATCATCCCCGGTCTGGAGAAGATCCACACCAACAAGAACGACCTCGCGGCTTCCATGAGCCACAACCTGGAGTTCTTCAACACCCACCCGTTCCTCGTCACCTTTGTTATGGGTATCGTGCTTTCGCTCGAGCAGAACAAGGTTGACATCCCCACGATCCGCGCCGTCCGCGTCGCCGCAATGGGCCCGCTCGGTGGTATCGGTGACGCCCTGTTCTGGCTGACGCTCGTGCCTATCACGGCCGGCATCACCTCCAACATGGCCATCAACGGCAACGCCGCTGCGCCGATCATCTTCCTGGTGATCTTCAACGTCGTCCAGTTCGCTCTGCGCTTCTGGCTCATGAACTGGTCCTACAAGCTTGGCACCAGCGCTATTGACGCTCTGACTGCCAACATGCAGGCCTTCACGCGTGCCGCTTCCATCATGGGCGTCTTCGTCGTCGGTTGCCTGGTCGTCACCATGGGTGGCACCCAGATCAACCTCCAGATCCCCAACGGCACCACCCGTGGCCTCTCCGCTACTACCGTGATCGTCTCCGAGAAGGAGGCCGAGAACTTCACCGGTATGGAGGGCATCGATACCGAGACCGCTGAGGCCGGTACCATCGCCATGACCGATGAGGACGGCAACGCCCTCACCGCTTCCGATGCCGACGGCAACGCTGTCGAGTGCGGCGTCACCGATCTGGGCAACGGCATGGAGTCCGTTACCTACGGCACCGTCACCGAGGATCCGGTCAACTTCTCTGTTGCCGACACCCTCAACACCATCGTCCCGAAGCTCGTCCCGCTTATGCTTACGCTGCTGCTTTACTACATGTTCGCTAAGCACAGCTGGACCCCGACCAAGGGCATTCTGCTGCTCTTCGTCCTGGGCATCCTGGGCGCTGGCCCGCTTGGTCTCTGGCCGAGCATCTGGTAAGGCTCTAGCTTGAGGGGTGTGTCCCTACGCGGCTCACACCCCGACCCCTTAAGCCATGTGTATGTTAAAAGCCGCGTGCTCGTAAGAGCGCGCGGCTTTTGTTTTCTTGATGAGTCGGGTGTTGCGGACTGATAATGCTTAACACCCTAGGTAGTTAGCCGAATTCGAGCAAAAGGGAGGATAGGATGGCGATCGGAGCGCGTAAGCAACCGCTGTACGATCAGCTGGTCGATATTCTGACCGAAAAGATTGACCATGAATATCGCGCCGGTGACATGATTCCTTCCGAGCGCGAACTTTCGGAGCGCTATGGTCTCTCGCGCACTACGGTACGCTTGGCTCTGCAGGAACTGGAGCGTTTAGGACTGGTGGTTCGGCAGCACGGTCGCGGTACCTTTGTGACTGACCGTTCGGCAAAAGCAACCAATCTTATGCAGTCCTACAGCTTTACCGAGCAGATGCGCGCGATGGGTCGAGAACCCGAGACCACGATTCTCGAGTTTTGCGAGATGGAGGCCGATAAGAATCTGGCCGAGCATATGGGATTGCGTATCGGTGATCGCATTTTTAAGCTTAAGCGCCTTCGTTCTGCCGACAACATGCCCATGATGGTCGAACGCAGCTATCTACCGGTTCGTCAATTTCTGTCCCTAAAGCGACCGCTGCTGGAGCGCAAGCCGCTTTACGATGTGATTGAGCAAGACTTTCAGCAAAAGATACGCGTGGCTGAAGAGGAGTTCTATGCGAGCATAGCCCGTCCCACCGACGCCCACCTTTTGGGAATTGTCGAGGGCTCGCCTGTGCTCGATTTGGTCAGGACTACGTATAACGAGTCAAACGAGGTTGTGGAGTATACACTCTCGGTTGCTCGTGCCGATCAGTTTAAATACAAGGTTTACCACCAGCGTAGCAACTAGTGTCCGCATCGTTTCCATATGGTGATTCTTTGCATTTAACTGGTTACTACCAGATAACCAACCGAAGTGTATAATTGCACGTCAGAGGATTACTTCTAGAGAGAGGTATTAGAAATGTTCGAGAAGAGTGTCGAGGAGCTCACCGAGCTCGGCGCCCAGATCACCACGGCCGAGATTGCTCAGCAGCCCGAGCTTTGGCGTGATACGCTCAACATCTATCGCGAGAACAAGGAGGCCATCGA
>JAXKFZ010000312.1:0-15773 GCA_036550635.1 Collinsella sp.
CATCGTCCTCACGTCGCGCACGACCGAGATCGACGAGGTCATGGCCATGACGCTCGGCGCGGACGACTTTGTTCCCAAGCCCTACAGCGCCCGTGTGCTCGTGGCGCGCATCAATGCCTTGCTGCGTCGCACCGCGGCGGCAGGCGAGCGCAGCACGCTCGTCCACAAGGGATTGGAGCTCGACCTCGCCCGCTCCATGGTCACCAATACGGCAACCGGCGACAGTACCGAGCTCACCAAAAACGAGCTGCGTATCCTTTCGCTGCTCTTGGGTCGCGCGGGCAAGATCGTCTCGCGTCCGGCCATCATGCAGGACCTGTGGGACTCCGACGCCTTCGTGGACGACAACACGCTTACCGTCAACATCAACCGCCTGCGCACCACGCTCGAAAAAATCGGCATCAAGGGGTATTTGACGACGCACCGCGGCCAAGGCTATTCGGTCTAGGGGCCGGCTATGTCGTTTGGCAAGTTCTTTAAAGATGCGCTGCTTCCCGTCGCCGTGTGGACGTGCGGCGTGCTGTTGAGCTGTTTTGTGCTGACGGTCGCCGGGGCCCCGGCATCTATCGTGGTCGTGGCGGTTGGCGTGTCCTTTATTTTCGGTATGCTCGGCATCGTGATCGAGTACGCTCGCCGTCGCCGTTTTCTGCGTCAGTTGGAGCGCGCGGCAGAGGAACTCGAGAGTCCCGCATGGGTGCAGGAGATGGTGCAATGCCCGACCTATGCCGAGGGCGAGCTTGAGTACGAGGTCTTGCGCCGGGTGGGCAAAGCTGCCTGCGACGAGGTTGCCGAAGGCCGGCGCCAGACCGATGATTATCGCGACTATATCGAGAGCTGGGTCCACGAGGCCAAGCTGCCCCTGGCGGCAGCCCATCTAATTTTGGAAAACCTGGACGGCAGCGAAGACGATCTGTCGCGCGTGGATGACCTGGGCCGTGAGTTGGCTCGCGTGGAGCGCTATATCGACCAGGCGCTGTACTACGCACGCTCGGAAGTCGTGGAGCGCGACTACCTGATTCGCCGCTGGGATCTCAAGACCTTGGTGACGGGCGCGATTAAGGCCAACGCACGCGAGCTCATCGCGGCGCACGTGGCTCCGGTGTGCGAGAACCTCGACTTCGAGGTCTTTACCGACGAGAAATGGCTCGAGTTTATTCTGGGCCAGCTCATTCAGAACAGCATTAAATACGCGCGTGAGGACGGCGCGAAGATCGCTTTTTCGGGCGCGTTGCTGGACGAGGGCTTGGCGAGCGAGCGCATTGAGCTCACCGTTGCCGACAACGGCTGTGGCGTGAGCGCGGCCGACCTGCCCCGTGTGTTCGAGAAGGGTTTTACTGGCGACAACGGCCGCACCACCAAGCGCGCAACGGGCATCGGCCTCTATCTGGTGGCACGCCTGTGCTCCAAGATGGGCATCGACGTCACCGCGGCATCCGACTCCGGCGAAGGCTTTGTCGTAACATTTGCCTTCTCGACCAACAAGTTCCAATACTTTGAGTAGTCGGGTCGTATGGCGTAGCCGTTCAGGATCTTCCAATTTAAGAAGAAATCAGGCTTTTCGGCAGCTATATTCCTGAACGGGAACATTGCTAATGTAGTCAACACTATATTCCCGTACATGAACATAGTGCTACAGTTTTATACTATGTTCACGGACAGGAATATAGCTGGAGGCGTCATGAGAACGGTGACAACGATTAAAAAGCTGGATGGGCGCATCAGGCTCAAACCGTCGGAAGTCGCTTTCTCGGAGCGCACGGTTTTCGATCCCGCCGAGATAGGGAAGGCCCTTAGGCTCAGAAGGCGTGAGCTCGGTTTGACTCAACGTGACGTCGCGACTATGACGGGTCGCAGCCTTCGTGTGATTGGTGATATCGAACGGGGGCGGACAACGGTCGAAATTGGTGTCATTTTCGATTACGCCTCCATCGTGGATATTGATTTTATTCTGAAGGTGAGGGGGAAGTAATGGATGGCACGCTGTTCGTTCACCGTGAGTTTAATGGGTCTTACCAGCTGGTTGGCATATTGGAGGAACATGCGGGGTTTCCGGCATTCACCTATAGCCCCAAATATCTCGAGAGCGGTGATGCGGCGCCGATTTCGATCTCGCTGCCGTTGTCGGCCGAGACATTTAGTCCGGACGCAACGGGCTCCTTTTTCTCTGGCATCATTCCGGAGGGGCAGCTCAACAGGGACCTTGAGAAAAGGGCGCGAGCGGAACGCGGAGATTACTTCAAGGTGCTCGATTTAGTCCGCGATGAACCTGTCGGCGCTCTGGTTTTGACGCGAGAGCCTTCGGCCGACAGTCTCGAAATGGGCTATGAAGAGATAGGCGCGGAACAGCTAAGTGGGCTGGCATACGCGCCGGCGGAGGTTGCTTTTGATTTAGCGCTAGAGAGTCGAATCTCCCTTGCAGGTGCTCAGGCGAAGGTCGGTCTCTACCACATGGGCGATGACCCATGTGATGGATGGTACCTGCCTCATGGAGCGGCTCCATCCACGCACATTCTCAAGGCGGGGTCGAAAACGTTCCCGGGCGAGACGGTGTGCGAAGCGATGTGCGTGAGAGCCGCCTCTCTGATGGACCTATCGGCCGAAGAGTGTTTTCTTATCCGAGTTGAGGATGCCGAGCCAATTATCGCCGTGAAGCGATTTGACCGAGTAACGCCTGATACCGGACGCTCGGTTGACGGATTGCCAATTCCATACCGTTTGCACCAGGAAGATGTTTGTCAGGCCAAGGGCATCTCGCGTGAGCTTAAATATGAGCCGACGGGCGTCAATTACCTGGGGCTTATCGTCGATGCGGTGCGAAGGGCGTCGACGAATCAAATGGAGGACAGGTTCCTTGTCGGCTATAACCAGCTGTTCGACTATGCCGTAGGTAACTGTGATAACCATCTAAAGAACTGGTCGCTCGTATGGGACGAAAGTTGGAAGCAGGTGAGGTTGGCGCCGCTCTATGACGTGCTGTCCACAACGGTTTACCCCAGTCTCGTTCGTGAGATGGGCGTCTCGTTTGGTGGGAGCCGCAAGATTGACGACGTAACGCGTGGGTCGGTGATGAGCCAAATGATTGAGGCGGGTTTGCCCGGGGGAATTGTCGCCGGAATGATTGCTGATACCTGCAATGAGGTTCCAGACGCGCTAAGAGACGCGGCGCGCGGTCTCAAAGAAGAGGGTTTTCCCGAGGCGGAGGTAATGTTCGAGAAGATCATTCCAGAAGTGCAAGCTCGTTTAAGCAGGATCGCCTTATAACAAAAACGTGCCGCCCAAACAAAACGTGCCGCCCCAAACGGGGCGGCACGCCATTCCTCTATTCAGATAACTCACTGAAGTACGGTGACGAAGGCGCAAGGCCGGGAGGGGTTATCTAAGCCGACATCCCGCAGCCGCGAAGCGGCGAGGACGTCGGCGTGATAACCCCGCAGGCCTTGCGCCGGCGGGAAGGAACCTACTTCACGACCAAGATGTCGCAGTCCGTGTTGCGCAGCAGGAACGTCGAAATCGAACCCAGCAGCGCATACTTGATCGAGGACAGGCCGCGGGCGCCGCAGAGCACCAGGTCGGGCTTAACCACGTCGAGCATCTCGTCCTTGAGCGTCTCGCGAATACGGCCGGCGCGAATCATGACCTCGACCTCGGGAATATCGGGATTGGCCTTGGCCTCTTCGAGCTGCTTGGCGATGGAGTTCTTAAATGCCTCCTCTAGGCCGTTGACCAGATCGACCGGATAGGAACCGGCGCTCTCGAGCGCCGTGGAATCGATAACGTGGCCGATGATTAGCTTGGCGCCGTTGTTCGCGGCGACCTTGATGGCGCGTGCGAGCACAAAATCCTGCTGCTCAGTACCATCGAGTGAAACAAATACCTTGGTGTAGCCCTCGTTCATGGTTTCCTCCTTGGTCTATCGCACGGGCGCGGGGCTCGTGCATCGGGCGGGCGCGGGCGCGTTGGCCGCCGAACACTTTATCTTGTTGCAGTTATACCCAAGGATTTGGGTTTGACCGCTCGCAATTCTGTGAACGGACGAGTTTTTTGGTAAGGGTGGGCGCAGACGCGCCCGAACGGTTGATAATGGGACATCGCCCGCACCGTCCGCAGAACAATATCGGCGGGTGTCTAACGAGGGGGTCCCTTTGGATATCATCGAGCTTCTAAAATCTGCCTTCATGGGCCTGGTCGAGGGCATCACCGAATGGCTGCCTGTTTCGTCGACCGGTCACATGATCTTGGTGGACGAGTTCGTCAAGATGAACGTGAGCGAGACGTTCTGGAATATGTTCCTGGTCGTGATTCAGCTCGGCGCCATTCTGGCCGTCTGTGTGCTGTTCTTCCATGAGCTCAATCCGTTCTCGCCCAGCAAGGGCAAGGAGGGCCGTCGCGACACCTGGGTGCTGTGGGGCAAGATTGTGCTCGGCTGCATTCCCGCCGCGGCGATCGGTCTGCCGCTTAACGACTGGATGGAGGAGCATTTCTACAATGCTCCCGTCGTGACGCTGGCGCTCATTGTGTACGGCGTGCTGTTTATCGTGATCGAGAACTGGCGCGCGAGCAAGCGAGAGGAAATGGCCGTTGCCGGTTCGTTTGGCTCGCGTGCTGTGGTATCGGGTGGACGTCCCGCCGGTGCGCACTTTGCGGCGCCCGCCGCGGCTACCGCTGAGGATGAGGACGATGACGAGAATCTGGACTTTGGCTCCATCGCCACGCTCGAGGACCTGAGCTGGAAGACTGCGCTGGGTATCGGCTGCTTCCAGGTGCTTTCGCTGGTGCCTGGTACGTCTCGCTCCGGTTCTACCATCATCGGCGGCCTGCTTTTGGGCTGCACGCGTTCGGTGGCGTCCAAGTTTACGTTCTTCCTGGCCATCCCTGTCATGTTTGGCGCGAGTGCGCTCAAGCTGGTCAAGTACTTCATCAAGGGCGGCACGTTCGGCGCCAACGAGGTCGCTATCTTGGGCGTGGGCTGCGTTGTGGCCTTTGTGGTTTCGCTCATCGCCATCAAGTGGCTCATGGGCTTCGTCCGCCGTCACGACTTTAAGTGCTTCGGTGTTTACCGCATCATCCTGGGCATCGTAGTGCTCGCATACTTCTTCGTTCTGGAGCCGATGCTCGGCCTCTAACTTAGTCGACGCTGCGCGGCGGCCGGGGCGACAACTTGTCATTCAAAGGGGGTGGCATGACCAAAAGGTCTATGCCGCCCTCTTTTCATGCCAATTTGTTCGCTCTGGCCGCCGCTCGCTGCTGCTACCGTGACATCGGTGGCTCTGTGATTGGCGCAATGGGGTCAGGTTACTTTGCACCAGATTGGTGCAGACAAATCTGACCTCATTGCGCCAAATTCGCTGGGGCGGGCCCGATGGTGGCGGACGGAGTCGTGGTGTGATTTGCGTCGGTTTCCGCGCGGCTCGGTATACTGGTACGGCTCAAACTATGGCGCTGCCCGCAGGCGCGCCGTCCGTCAGATGAGGAGTCGCCCATGACCCAGCCCTTGCCCTGGGAAAAGAACGCCGCGGTACCCGTGCCGCCCACGCCGGAACTCGTGCCGCTCGATGCATACACCGCCCCCGCTGCGCCGGAGCCCGAGCTCGTCCCGCTCGACATCTACGACGCTCCCGCGCCGGCACCCAAACCCGCCAAGCCGCTCGTCGACATCGACAGCCTTAATCCCGCCCAGCGCGAGGCGGTCCTGACCACCGAGGGTCCGTTGCTGGTCCTTGCCGGCGCCGGCTCGGGCAAGACCCGCGTCTTGACCTTCCGCATCGCACATATGCTCGGCGACCTGGGCGTTAAGCCCTGGCAGATCCTTGCCATCACGTTTACCAACAAGGCCGCGGCCGAGATGCGCGAGCGTCTGGCGGCACTCATTCCCAGCGGTACCCGCGGCATGTGGGTGTGCACCTTCCATGCTATGTGCGTGCGCATGCTGCGCGAGGACGCTGACCTGCTGGGCTACACCGGTCAGTTCACCATCTACGATGACGACGATTCCAAGCGCATGGTGCGCGATATTATGCAGGCGCTCGGTATCGAGCAAAAGCAATTTCCCATCAATATGATCCGCAGCAAGATCAGTTCGGCCAAAAACGCCATGATCGGGCCCGAGGACATGCTCAAATCCGCCGACAGCCCCAACGACAAAAAGGCCGCGCAGGTCTACCTGGAGCTGGAGCGCCGCCTGCGCGCCGCCAACGCGATGGACTTCGACGACCTGCTCGTGCGCACGCTCGAGCTGCTGCGCACCCGCCCCGAGGTGCTCGACAAGTACCAGGAGCGCTTCCGCTACATTAGCGTCGACGAGTACCAGGACACCAACCACGTCCAGTACGAGATCGCCAACCTGCTGGCCGCCAAGTACCAAAACCTCATGGTCGTGGGCGATGACGACCAGTCCATTTATAGCTGGCGTGGCGCCGACATCACCAATATCCTGGACTTTGAGAAGGACTTTAAAGACTGCAAGACCGTCAAGCTGGAGCAGAACTATCGCTCTACGGGCCATATCCTGAGCGCCGCCAACGCCGTGGTGCGTCACAACTCGCAGCGCAAGGACAAGCGCCTGTTTACGGCCGAGGGCGACGGCGAGAAGATCCAGGCCTTCCAGGCAAGCGATGAGCGCGACGAGGGTCGCTGGATTGCCGGCGAGATCGAAAAGCTGCATTCCAAGGGTACGAGTTACGACGACATCGCTGTGTTCTACCGCACCAACGCCCAGTCGCGTATTCTCGAAGATATGTTTCTGCGCGCGGGCGTGCCCTACAAGATCGTGGGCGGCACGCGATTCTTCGACCGTGCCGAGATCCGCGACGTCATGGCTTACCTCAAGATGATTGTGAACCCGGCCGACGAGATGAGCGTCAAGCGCGTCATCAACACGCCGCGCCGCGGCATCGGCTCCACCTCGATCCAAAAGATCGAGCGGCTGGCGCGCGACAACCGTTGCTCGTTCTTCCAGGCCTGCGAGATCGCAACAGCCGAGACGGGCATGTTTAGCGCCAAGGTGCGCAATGGCCTGTCGAGCTTTGTGTCGCTGGTGCGCGAGGGTCGCCGCATGGACGGCGAGCTTAAGGACGTCGTCGAGATGATTGTCGATAAGACGGGCCTGCTGCAGGCTTTCCGCGCCGAGGGCACCATGGAGTCCGAGAGCCGCGCCGAGAACATCCAGGAATTCCTGGGCGTTGCCGCCGAATTTGAGGAGACGCACGAGGATATCGAAGGCACGCTCGAGAGCTTGGAAGAGCTGCGCGCTGCTGGTGTTGCCGATGTGCCCGCCGACGTTGAGCCCGAGCCCGTTGTGGTGAGCGCGCCTGCGCCCGAGCCCGGCTCGTCTGCGCCTGTGTCTTCGTTTGAGGCGCTCGTTGGCGCGCGTGATGCCGCGGGTTCCAATCCGCTCGATAGCCTGGCGGCCCCGGCGCTCTCGCCGCAGGATGCCCTGGCTGCCGCCATCGCGGGCAACGCGTATGCCGCGCCGACTGAGCTGCCGGCGGGCGCCGTGCATGCCGACGAGATCGAGCGCACCTACGGTCCGCTCACCTGTAAGGCGCTGCCGGCACTCATGGAGTGGCTGGCCCTGCGCTCCGACTTGGATTCCCTGGCCGGCGAGACGCATGCCATTACCATGATGACCATCCACTCCGCCAAGGGCCTGGAGTTCCCGGCGGTGTTCGTGGCCGGCATGGAGGAGGGTATCTTCCCGCACGTGCACGACTTTGGCGGTAGTGACGATCCGGGCAAGCTCGAGGAGGAGCGCCGCTTGGCCTACGTCGCCATCACGCGTGCTCGCAAGCGCCTGTTCCTGACCTATGCGGCCACGCGTCGCACCTACGGCTCGACCTCTGCCAATCCGCGCTCGCGCTTCCTCAACGAGATTCCGTTTGAGGACATCGAGTTTAGCGGTATCGGTTCTGCCGGTTTTGAGGGCACGGGCTGGGAGAAGCGCGGCGACCGTCACGGCACGTTTGGCTCGGGTATGGGCTCGGACATGTATGGCGGCAAGGTGTTTGGCTCGCATACGCGCTCGACCGGCGGCTCTGGATCGCGCAGCGGCTCGAGCTTCGATGACTTCTTTGGCGGCAGCACTTATGGTACCGAGCGCCATCGTGGGGTTTCGCCCGACGCCGGCCGTGTTGCCTCGACCTTTGGCTCGGGCGCGCCGCGAGCCAAAAAGTCGTCATCCAAGGTATCCCCGACGGTGGAGCGCAAGGTCGATCGCGCCAGCGCATCGCAGGACTTTGCCGCGGGCGATACCGTGAGTCATAAGACCTTTGGCACGGGCACCGTGATCTCGGTCGCCGGAGACATGATCGAGGTCCAATTCGAAAAGACCGGCCAGACCAAAAAGCTAATGAAAGGTTTTGCACCGATCGTCAAGCTGTCGTGATCCCGGCGGACCTGGGCGGGCGTATGGGGCAACATCGCCTGCTCGGGCAGTCCTGCGCAAGACGGAGAGCACATTAAGTGCTCTCCTTTGCGTGCGGAACTCGCGATCGATGTTGCCCTATACGCCCGCCCAGGTCCTTGGGTAACGGTGCTTGCGAACGTCGCTCTGCTCGTTCGCTTTTTGATCTGGAGAGCCGGGTGGGCTGATAAATAGATATGGCAAGGGGCTCTCCCGCACATGGACGGGAGAGCCCCTTGTTGCGTTTGGGTTGTTGGTGCGACCTACAGGTGGCTGATGATCAGTTCCATCTTGCCTTCGAGGTCGATGGAGCTGACGGTGCTCGGGGCCAGCAGGTGGCTTCCCTTGTGGACGGGGTCGCCGCAGACGGTGCCTTCGCCGTCGATGACCGACAGACACATGAAGGGCCAGCGCTGGTCGAGGGTCTTGCTGCCGTCGACGCGCACGCGATCGACGGTGTAGCAGGAGTTAGACTCGAGCTCGGTCACGCCATCGACCTCGGGTGCGGTTACCGTGCCGTCGGTCGGAGCCTGAGCATCAAAGTCGATGCAATCGAGGCTCTGCTCAATGTGCAGTGGGCGCAGCTTGCCGTCGGTGCCGGGGCGGTCGTAGTCGTACAGACGATACGTCACGTCGCTCGACTGCTGCGTCTCCAAAATGAGCGTGCCGGTCTTGATGGCATGCACGGTACCGGAATCAATCTGGAAAAAGTCGCCCTTGTGGATCGGCAGCACGTTGAGCATGTCGTCCCAACGGCCTTCCTCGATCATCTGTGCGGCCTCGACGCGGTCCTTGGCGCGCTGGCCGACAATGATCGTGGCACCGGGCTCGCAGTCCAGCACATACCAGCACTCGGTTTTGCCCAAGCTGCCGTTCTCGTGCTTGGCGGCGTACTCGTCGTTGGGGTGAATCTGGATCGAAAGGTCGTCCTTGGCGTCCAGAATCTTGATGAGCAGCGGGAACTCCTTGCCTTCACAGTTGCCAAAGAGCTCGCGGTGCTCGGCCCACAGCCATGACAGCGTGTGACCGGCGTACGGGCCCTCAGCGATCTGGCAGTCGCCGTTGGGGTGGGCCGAGATGGCCCAGCACTCACCGATGGGACCATCGGGAATGTCGTAACCAAATACGGTTTCGAGCTGGCGGCCGCCCCAGATCTTCTCGTGAAAGATCGGCGTCAGCTTAATCAAATCGGACATGTTTATACCCCCATTGTGTTGTGCGGGCGCTGCACAAAACAGCTCAAAGCGAGCGCCCGGATGACTACAAAAACCTATGCCAACGTTACGTTGTGCAACTCAAAGCGGTCGCCAACGTTGCGCGAGACCGAATACTCAAAGGCGGCGCCGCTGTCCAAAAAGCCAATCTGGGTGAGCTCGAGCAGGGGAGAGCCAGGTTTGGTGTCCAGGCGATTGGCTTCTTCCTCGGTTGCTGCCACGGCGCGAATGGTACGGTGGAAGCTCGAAATTTTCAGCCCGCATTGCTCGCGGATGAAATGGTAGACCGATCCGTACAGGTCCTTCTTTTTAAGGCCTGGAATCAGCTCGAGGGGCATGTAGGTGTACTCGATAACGATGGGCTTCCCATCGGCCTGACGCACGCGCACGACGTGATAGGCAAAGTCATCCTCGGCAATTCCCAGCTGGGCTGCGATGTCCGCTGGTGGATTAACAATCGAGAAATCGTAGACCACCGAGGTCACCTTTTCCCCGCGGTGCTCATACGAAAAGCCCTGGGCACGGTCGTTTTTGCCCTGGAAAAACGCTTGGCCGGGAAGTCCCGCCGTGTCCTTAACGTAGGTACCCGATCCGCGCCGGCTGGTAATAAGACCTTCCTCGGTGATTTGCTCGATAGCTCGTTTGACGGTGATTTTGGAAACGCTATAGAGCTCACAGAACTCAACGACGGTGGGAAGCTTGTCGCCCGGTTTAAGAGCGCCATCCTCGATACTTCGACGAATATCTGCAGCTATCGCCTCGTATTTGGGAATCATGGAACCTCCTTTCCGACATATATGAATACAAAAAGTAAGTATAACCCTCAACAGGGCATCCATATTACTTTTATCTAAGAAGTTCGAGAAAGAAAAAAGAAAAAGACGCTTTACTTTTAAAATTAGAGCGCTATAGTTTAAGCAACGAACGGAATCCTTCCGCACAACAGGATCGACCGTTTGGGGACGGTTTTGTTTTGGCGGGTTGGATATCGGTATGGCCGGTGCGCGCCCGCGCCGGATAACCTGCCAAAGCAAACCCGTCTCCAACCGGAAGCTCTAGAACACGAAAGCGAGGACTTTGATGGCACAGTATCAGCTGCCCAACGACTTCTTCTTTGGCGCTGCTATGTCCGGCCCGCAGACTGAGGGTCAGTGGAACCAGGGCGGCAAGCTCGAGAACCTGTGGGACACCTGGTCCATCCAGGATCTGGGTTCGTTCTACAACCGCGTTGGCTCTTACGCCGGCAATGACTTTATGGCCAAGTACCAGGAAGACCTTCGCATTTTGAAGGACTTGGGTCTGGATACCTATCGCACTTCCATCCAGTGGAGCCGTCTGCTCGATGCCGACGGCAACCTCAACGAGGAAGGTGCCGCGTGGTATCACGAGTTGTTCCGCGCCTCTCGCGAAGCCGGCTTGGAGCCGTTTGTCAACTTGTACCACTTTGACATGCCCACCTACCTCTTTAACCGTGGCGGCTGGGAGAGCCGTGAGGTTGTCGAGGCTTACGCACATTACGCCGACGTCGCCTTCCACGAGTTTGGCCAGGAGATTAAGTACTGGTTCACCTTTAACGAGCCCATCGTCGAGCCCGAGCAGCGCTATCAGGAGGGCGTGTGGTTCCCGCAGCTCCACGACTTCAACCGCGCCCGCACCGTGCAGTATCACATCTCGCTGGCGCACGCGCTGGCCGTGGCCAACTATCGTCGCGCCTATGACGAGGGCGCTATTCGCGCCGATGCCAAGATCGGCATGATCAACTGCTTTACCCCGGTCTACACCAAGGAGAACCCCAGCGAGGCGGACCTCGAGGCCGTGCGCATGACCAGCGGCATCAACAACCGCTGGTGGCTCGACCTCATCACCAAGGGCGAGCTTCCTGCCGACGTGCTCGACAGCCTGGCCGAGGGCGGCGTTAAGCTCCCGTTCCGCGCCGGCGACCAAGAGATCCTCAAGCAGGGTGTTGTCGACTGGCTCGGCTGCAACTACTACCACCCCACGCGTGTTCAGGCGCCGGCGAGCAAGGTCGACCAGTACGGCCTGCCGCACTTTGCCGACGAGTACGTATGGCCCGACGCCGTTATGAACGAGAGCCGCGGCTGGGAGATCTACCCGCAGGGCCTCTACGACTTTGGCATGGACTGCGCTAAGAACTACCCCGATCTTGAGTGGTTCGTTTCCGAGAACGGCATCGGCATCATGGACGAATACAAGAACCGTGACGCCGAAGGAACCATCCAGGATGACTACCGCGTCGACTTTGTACGTCAGCACCTGGAGTGGGTGGCCAAGGCCATCGACGAGGGCGCCAAGTGCCGGGGCTATCACTACTGGGCCGTCATCGATAACTGGTCTTGGGCCAATGCCTTTAAGAATCGTTACGGCTTTGTCGAGGTCGATCTCATGGACGGCTACAAGCGCCGCCTTAAGAAGTCGGCGGCCTGGCTCAAACAGGTCGCCACGACCCACGTGGTTGATTAGCGACCGGGCGAACGCCCAGACCGCGCGCCGCCGCGCGCAACACATGGCACATCTGGTGGCAGAGGGCGACAGACCACCGTGCGCATAGGAAAAGGCCGGATTTGAAAGTTAGGAGCAATCATGGCCAGTGACAACGGAAAGAGCTTCCTCGACAAGTTTGCCGAGGTCTCTGCGAAGGTGGGAAACCAGGTTCACCTGCGTTCCCTGCGTGACGCCTTCGCGACCATCACGCCGCTCTATATCCTTGCGGGTATCGCGGTTCTTATTAACAACGTCGTGTTCCCTCTGTTCCCGCTCGATGCGGCGGGCCTTGCCAACCTTCAGACGTGGGGCTCGGCAATTACGCTGGGCACCCTCAACGTCTCTGCCATTATCTTGGCCGGATTGATTGGCTACAGCCTCGCCAAGAACAAGCGTTTCGATAACCCGCTCGCTTGCGTGGTCGTCGCCATCTCTGCCTTCGTCATCATGATGCCGCAGCAGATCACCGCCTCGCTTGCCGCCACGAGCCCACTGCTCACCGACAAGATCACCTCCACCGAGGTCACGGGCGCCCTTTCGACTGCCAACACCGGCACCAACGGTCTGTTCTCGGCTATTATCATCGCCCTGCTTTCCGTCTCGCTCTTCATCAAGATTTCTGGCGTCGAGAAGCTCAAGGTTAAGCTGGGCGAGGGCGTGCCTCCCGCGGTCTCCAACTCTTTCAACGTCATGATTCCGATGCTGCTTAACCTCGCGGTCTTCGCTCTTGCCGCAGCCCTGCTCGCCGTGTGCGCCGGCACCGATCTGTGCACCATCATCTCCACGTGCATCTCCAACCCGCTCAAGAGCATCATGAACGCCGGTCCGTGGGCTGTTATCCTCATCTACACCCTTGCTAACCTGCTGTTCTGCGTCGGTATTCACCAGTCCACCATCTCTGGCGCTACCGTCGAGCCGATCCTGACCATGCTCATCGTCGACAACATGGCTACCTTTGCCGCCGGTGGCACCATCCAGCCCGATCACTACATGAACATGCAGATCGTTAACAGCTTCGCCCTCATCGGCGGCTCGGGCTGCACCCTCATGCTCCTGCTCGACACGCTCCTGTTCTCCAAGAACAAGGCTTCCGAGACCGTTTCCAAGATGGCTATCCTGCCTGGTCTGTTCAACATCAACGAGCCGGTTATCTACGGTTACCCCATCGTGTACAACCTGCCGCTCATGATCCCGTTCGTTCTTCTTCCCGATCTGTTCATCGGCATCACCTATGGCCTTACCTGCGCAGGCATCATCAGCCCCTGCATCGCCCAGGTGCCCTGGACCATGCCTCCCGTCATCAATGCCCTGCTCGCTACGGGCTTTGACTGGCGCGCCGGCGTGTGGCAGGCTATCGAGATTGTCATTGGCATGGCCGTCTACCTGCCCTTTATGAAGATTTCCGAGAAGGCAATCGCCAAGCAGGAGGCTTTCGCCGAGTAGAACGCCTAACGTTCGTCCCTTTCACCTTTGCGGGCGCCGGTACGCGGTGCCGGTGCCCGCAGCTCTCTCCCTTGTGTAAAGATGCAGGGGGGGTGGGCACAATAGCCGCAAGGAATAAAACCAGTTGTCGTCTGCGCGCCGCGCAGTTATAAGGAGGAAACCATGAAGAAGATCATGCTCTGCTGCAATGCCGGTATGTCCACGAGCCTGCTGGTCCAGAAGATGCAGGCCGAGGTTGCAAACCGTGGTCTGGATATTGAGGTCGAGGCTCGTCCCATGAACGAGGCCCACGATCACCTGGACGAGTGCGACATGTTGCTGCTTGGTCCGCAGATCGGCTACACCAAGGGCGATTTTGAGAAGGAGGCCGCCGGCCGCTTCCCGGTCGAGGTTATCAACATGGTCGACTACGGCCGCATGAACGCTGCCGGCATCATCGACCACTGCGTCAGCGTGATGGGCTAGGTGCTCTGCATGGAGGATATGAACGAACTGCAGATGACCTGCTTTGAGATCATCAGCTACGTCGGTACCGCCAAGAGCATGTACATCAATGCCGTGCAAAAGGCCAAGGAGGGCGATTTTGACGCCGCCGAGGAGCTTATCAAGCAGGGCGACGAGGCCTATAACGGTGGCCACGATGTTCACATGGGGCTTCTGAAGAAGGAGGCCAACGGCGAGCGTAACGGCGAGGCCCCGTTGATTTTGCTGCATGCCGAGGACCAGATGGCCGGCACCGAGACCATGCGCGTCATGGCGACGGAGCTCATCGAGGTTCACAAGCAGCTGCAGGCACTTCAGGCCTAGTCGGCGTTATCGCCGCGACGGACCGTGCGGTCCAACAGACAACATAGTCCCTTTGACGGGCGCCGGGAGCCTCCGCCTCCCGGCGCCTTTATTTTTGGGGATGGTCTTGCGCGGCCTGTTGGGCAGCCAATTGCGTTACCCCAGATAAAACCTGCCAAAACAAACCTGTCTCTTTTTGGTAGGTTTTTGCCTTGGGAGCGGTACCATACAGGCAATGTTTAAACGAGAAAGGTGGGCTCTCATGGAACCTAAGCAGTACTACATCGGCATTGACGTCGGCGGCACTTCGGTTAAGGAGGGTCTGTTCGACGAGGACGGTAACCTGCTGGCCAAGGCCAGTGTGCCCACGCCTCCCATCGTTGACGCCGCAGGCTTTGCCGCGGTGACCGAGGCTATCGACCAGGTGGTCGCCAAGGCGCAGATTCCGCGCGCCTTTGTGGCAGGCATTGGCCTGGCCGTTCCGTGCCCCATCCCGGCGTCGGGCGATGCCAAAGTCAAGGCCAACATTGCCATTAACCTGCCCGAGCTGAGGATCGCCATTCAAAAGCACTGCCCCGATGCGGTCGTTAAGTATGAGAACGATGCCAACGCCGCTGCCATGGGCGAGGCCTGGCTCGGCTCTGCCAAGGGCGTACAGAACGTGGTGATGGTCACCATCGGTACCGGTGTGGGCGGCGGCGTTATCGTTAACGGCGACGTGGTATCGGGCGTTGTGGGCGCCGGCGGCGAGATTGGCCACATGTGCCTGAACCCGGCCGAGGAGCGCACCTGCGGCTGCGGCGGCCATGGCCACCTGGAGCAGTATTCCAGCGCCACCGGCGTGGTGAGCAACTACCTTGCCGAGTGCAAGAAGGCAGGCGTCGAGCCCATCGAGCTCACCGGTCCCTCCGATTCCAAGGACGTGTTCCAGGCCTGCCGCGGGGGCGACAAGCTCGCGCTGGCCGCGGCCGATACCATGGCCGACTATCTCGGTCGCGCCCTGGCGCTTATTGCCAACGTGGTCGATCCCGAGATGTTCCTCATCGGCGGCGGCGCATCCGCCTCGGCCGATGTCTACCTCGACAAGGTCCGCGAGCACTTTAAGCAGTACGCGCTTTCTGCCTCGCGCGAGACGCCCATCAAGGTCGCTTCGCTCGGAAACGACGCCGGCATCATCGGTGCCGCCTACGTAGCCCTGCGCGCTGCCGGTAAATAGCTGGTGCAAGGGGGGCAGGTTACTTTGCACCAACATGGTGCAAAAGGGACAGCCTTGGCCTCCATGCCTGCCCCAAAATATGCCGTGGCCCTTCCGTCTGCGAAGGCTCGGCATCGGCGTGCTACCATAGCTACGTCCAAGTACACATATCAAGTGGAGGATATCCATGGCAAACGTTCTTGTCTTTGGTCACCAGAACCCCGATAACGACGCC
>JAXKFZ010000313.1:0-6162 GCA_036550635.1 Collinsella sp.
CAAGCCGGGTGACGTCTTCGACTTCGACCGCGACCGCGGCAAGATGTGCGCCATGGCCTGCCATGTGGGCTTTCCCTATATCGACATCCTGCGCTATGGCGGTACCGTGCCCGGCAACGAGCCCGGCACGGCAAAGTTCTGTTGCCCCGAGGTCGATACGTTGAACGTCTGGCTTGCCGAGATCGTAGACGAGTAGTCGGGCGCAATGTGACAAAGGGACAGCCCCTTTGCCACATTCGCCGGTGGTGCCCCTTCTTTTACTTATAATCTCAAATCTCTGCATTTCATCCGATTTTAGGTTCTAAAAATTCTATGTTTCATCGATAATCAAGCATATAAAACTTTGCATTTCATTCGATGACACCGAGGGGAGAGCCTATGCTGCGTAGGAAAATAGCGGCAGAGCTGGAGCGTTGGCTGAAGTCTTCCGAGCAAAAGGCCTTGTTCATTACGGGTTCTCGCCAGATCGGCAAAAGCTATTCGATTCGCGCATTTGGCAAAGCCAACCATGCAACCTACATCGAGCTTAACCTCATGGAAAACCGCCAGGCAAAAGATGCTCTTCTCGAGGCGCGGGATGCCGATGATTTCATCAGCAGGGTGACGCTTCTTTCGGGAAAGTCGATTGCGCCAGGCAAAACGCTCGTGTTTATCGATGAGGTCCAAGAGGCCCCCGACATCATGACGATGGCAAAGTTCCTTGTCGAGGACGGGAGGTGCCGTTGGGCGTTTTCGGGGTCAATGCTCGGGACTCAGTTCAAGGGCGTCAGGTCCTATCCCGTGGGGTATGTTCACGAGCTTAGGATGTTCCCGCTCGATTTTGAGGAGTTTTGCTGGGCAATCGGGGTGAGCGAGGGGGCTCGCCAAACGATACGTGACGCGTGTATCAGCGAGAGGCCCATTCCTGATTACATTCATGACGCGATGATGGCAAACTTCAGGACCTATACCGTTGTCGGCGGAATGCCTGAGGTCGTGCAGCGTTTCCTTGACACGTGGGGCGACCTTGCTTCTGTTCGTCAGCTACAGTCAGAGCTCAACGAACAGTACCGGCGGGATATCTCCAAGTATGCGAGCGGGCGAGCCCTTCAGGTGCAGAGCATCTACGATCAGCTCCCTATTATGCTCGAGGGCGAAAACAAGCGCTTCGTGCTCAATTCCATTGACCCCAAGGCTCACTACGAGAAGTATCAGCGAGATTTTGTATGGCTTGTCGATGCCGGCGTTGCTCTCAAAGCCGATATCGTAACCGAGCCAAAATCGCCCCTGCTCAAGACGGCGCGGCCATCGCAGTTCAAGCTATATCAATCGGATACGGGCATGTTGATGGCGCGCTACCCCGTTGGAGTCGCCCAAGCGGCGTATCTTGATAGCAAGGAGCCCAATCTGGGCGGCATTTACGAAAACGTGGTGGCCCAGCAGCTGGCTGCCCAAAATCACCAGCTTTACTACTATCAGACAAAAAAGCGCGGTGAAGTGGACTTTGTGGTCGATGGACCGGATGGGACGGCTGTTCCGATCGAGGTTAAATCGGGCTCCTATTACCACGCGCACGCTGCGCTCGGTCATGTGCTTGATACGGCTGAATATGGCGTAAGGCTCGGGATTGTTTTCTCGAGAGGCAACGTTGAGCGCAACGGAGCGGTTCTCTATTTGCCGCTATATGCGACCTGGGCCCTTTCGGATGTTCTGGGCGACTCCTGCGCCGAGGGGATAAAGCTGGAGGTCAAGCCGGTCTAGGGCCAGTCCCGGATGTGACAAAGGGACAGTACCTTTGCCACATTCATAAGCGTGGATTTATGAGCGTGGATTTTCTCCCACCGAGATAACGAGCGTGGATTTTCTTCCGTTTAGAGCGCACTCGAACGCTCAAAGTGGGAGAAAATCCACGCTCGTTTTATGCCGATGGCGTGGCCCGTGTGCCCGCGCCGCCCGAGCGCCTACAGCTGCTCGAGCATAGCGGTGCAACCGGCGAGTACATCGCGGTAGGTGGCGTCGAAATTGCCGGTGTACCAGGGATCGGCCACGTCGCCGGGGCGATCGGTCCAATCGAGCAGGCGCGAGATCTTGCCATCGGGGTCCTTCCCAAAAATTCGGTACAGGCCGCGGGCGTTCTCGTCGTCCATATAGACAATGTGGTCCCAGTCGCCATACTCCGCGCGACGCACCTGACGTGCACGATGTGCGACGACGGGAATCCCAACCTCGCTCAGCTTGGCAACGGTACCGTGGTGTGGCGGGTTGCCGATCTCCTCGGTCGAGGTCGCAGCGGAATCGATGACAAACTCCGCCTCGCGCCCAGCGCGGCGCACGAGCTCGGTAAACACCGACTCAGCCATCGTCGAGCGACAGATATTTCCATAGCAGATAAAAAGAATGCGTTGCATGAGCGGCTTCCTTTCTAGGCGGTCGCGCAGGGCTTACAGACTGCTCTTGAGGCAGTTTGCTCCAATAAAGCCCGCTGCGTACAAGGGGAGGTGGCGCAGCTCGCGCCCGTCATCGGTTTCGCTGCGGGAAAAATTGTTCTCGGACAAAATGTAGGCATATGGCGATCGGGCTTTGTCCATAAACGACCCGAGGGTTCTCGCGCGCACGTTACGTGCGGACTTTACTTCGACGGGCACAATTTCCATACGGTCGGTCTGAAGTAAAAAATCGAGCTCGCCGGTCGTCTTCCAAGACGACGGCGGCACCCAGTAATACGTCTGCAAGCTATTGCCCGAAAATGCTTGCATGACCGAGTTTTCCGCCAGGGCGCCTCGGAAGTCGGAAGATAGCGCTATGGCGGAATCCTCTTTGAGGTCGAGCCAGAGCCGCGGGTTGATGCCGAGTTTGTAGAACATGAGGCCGGTATCGAGAAGATAGACCTTAAAGAAACTTCCATCTTCGTCGTCGAAGGGAACGAGGGGAGGCTCGATGCCTTCGGTCAGGTTGTTGACCGATATGATGCCGGCGCCTTCGAGCCAGTCGAGCGGCTCGATAAGCTTGGCGCGACGGCCTCCGCGTTCGACCTCGGAGTACTTGAATTTTTTTGTGGACGATCTCAGCAGCTGGGACGGAATGGAGCGCCAGACCTTGCGCGCCGCCACGCCGCTGATCCCGTTTTCGGGGTCGGTCATATCGGCGGTATAGGTCTCGTCGATTTCGCGCTGCTCGACGCGCGCATCCTCGATGGATAACGTCTTGCGATATGCGTTGACGGCGGCGGGCATGCCGCCCACGATCTGGTATCGATGAAACAGGCTGAGCGCGGCTTGGTGCGCGGCGTAGGTCTCGAGCGTGCCGGCGTGGGTACGAATGGCATTGGCCATCTGCTCCTCGTCGAGCGCCCAGAGAAACTCCTCGAACGACATAGGATGCATGGTCTCTTGACGAACGCCGCTGGGAAAAGGCAACTTGCGCTTGCGCGTGGCGACGCCGAGCTGACTGCCGGTCGCGCATATGCGCCAGCCCGAACCCGAAAAAAAGCGAAGCGAGTTGAGCGCCCGTTCGCAGAGCTGCACCTCGTCAAACAGGATGAAGGCGGTTTCTTTGCGAATGGGGGTGCGTTTATAGTCTGAGATTCGCGCCACGATGGCGTCAACGTCGTCGGTGGGACAGTCGAACAGCGGAGCGATCAGCTCAAGATCGGTCTGAAAGTCGAGTTTGACAAACGCATCGCCGGCGATTCGTCTGCCGATTTCCTCGGCAACGTACGTTTTGCCTACGCGTCGCGCACCACGGATGAGGATGGGGCGCGACGCGTCCTTTGTCGCCCATGATTCGATAACGGATTCGATTGATCTGCGCATGGGGCCGCCTTTCCAATTTCGTGTACTTCAGATACATAGTTTAGTACGATTTCATGTACTTGGAATACACGAAATAGTGGAAAAGTGTGTATCTGAAGTACACGAAATTGCACTGCTGGAGCTTGCAGGCGGATAAACACTACTCGTATGGGACGGTTTTCACCGGTTGCTCGCCACCTTGGGCTATGTTCGCCCCTATGCCTGCATCCGGGGCTGTGCTGATTGACGACGGCGCTCCCAGCGAGCCAACTTAATCGTCACCAGCGTGAGCGCCCAGGCCACAAGCGAGAACACGGCACCGACCGCGCCTACATATGCAATGCCAACTCCGCTTACCACGGCGCCGCCCACTGCGGTGCCAAACGAGATGCCAACGTTAAACGCCATGGGCTCAACCGAACTTGCGAGTACCATCGACTTGGGATGGCGGCTGCGTGCCACGTCCATAAAGTGCGTGATGCACGATACCGAGAACAGGTACATGAGCAACGCCAAGCTAAAGACAAAGACCAGCGCGAGCGGCATGGTGCCGCCCACAGCAAACAGTCCGAGTAACGCCGCAGCCTGCAGCACAAACGTCACGAGCAGCGCCTTCATGCCAAAGCGCGCATCGATCCATCCGCCCAGGATGTTCGAGATCAGGCAGAACACGCCGTAGGCCATAAGCGTGGTACTGGCTTCGACCGTGCCCATGCCCAGCACCTGCTCAAGATAAGGTGTCACGTAGCCGTAGAACACATAGACCGAGCCCACGCCAAACAAAAAGATAAGCATGCCGGTGATGATGCTCGGCTCGCGCAGCAGACCCGCCTGCTCGCGAAAGGTGGCGGGCTCGTCGGTTTGCCCAGCGCGCGGCATAAACGCCACGAGCGCTCCGCAGATCAAAACGGCAAAGGTCAGCGTGCCGTACATGGCCACGTGCCAGTCGAGCGTGTCGGCCACAAATTTGCCAATCGAGGTCACAAAGACCATTGCCACGGAAAACGCACCATATACCACCGAGATGGCAAGCGAAGTTTGCTGCGGGGACAGCAGCTCGGGGATGTACGTCACGCCCACGGCGAGCAGTGCGCCCGAGACGGAGCCCAGGATGATGCGCGAGGCGAACAGCACCTGGAAGTTGGGCGCCAACGCCATGACCAGGTTGCCGAGCACAAAGACGATGCTGTAGCACACGAGCAGCTGGTAGCGGCGAAAACGCCCCGTGCTGAGCGCGAGCACCGGCGTCGCGATAGCGTAGACCAGTGCGAACACGCTAATAAGTTGGCCTGCGGTGGCAAGCGATACGCCGAGTTCCGTTGCCAAGTCACTTTCGATGCCGATGACCACGAACTCGGAGCAGCCGAGCGAGAATCCCAACAGCACGAGCAGCGCCAGGCAGAGCTTGGTGCGCGCGGGGGAGAGCGCGGCGGCGGTTGACTTACTTTTAGGCGTGGTTGCGGCGATCAAGGTTGTCACTCCAATGTCGCATTGATAAGCGGGATTCAATCCCTGCAACTCTAACAGAATGTGACAAAGGGGCAGTCCCTTTGTCACATTGCGCTGCCGGCCAGTCGCCCAAACCGTCACAACATTCGGCGAAAATCTCGAAAACGAGGAAAAGCGTCGAATGTTGTGACGGTTTTCGTGTCCGGCGCGGGTGAGCTTCGGTGCCGTCTGGGGGTATAAGGCTAGCGAGCGTTTATTTGCGAGGCCTAAGGGGCGCCCCGTATGGATATCGATAACTTTGAATGGTGGTATAGCGAGGGTGAGGCTCCGGACGAGGAGTGGGACGAGCCCACGCCGCGTGACGCGTCGAGCGACGAGGACGAGACCGGCAACGACGTCGCCGCCGACTCGGACGCCGCCCTCGACCCCGTCGAGCCCCTGACCTTCGAACAAGCTTGGGCCCAGGCCGAGGCAGACGAGGCCAAGGCCGACGCTACGGCCACGCTCGGCGAGCCAGCCGACATGTCGATCTCGCCGGCAAAGACCCCGCAGCCGCGTCACAGCATCGATCCCGACAGCACGGCATCCTTCAGCATTCTCGACGTGCCCTCGCAGGGCGCTCAGGCGCCCGCACCCACACGTCGCCCCAATCTGTCTCGCGAGGAAGATGCGGGACGTCGCTCGCCGCTCGGCCCCATCCTTATCGCCTTTATGGCCGGCGTTATCGCATGCTCGGTAATTGGAAACGTCTGGAGCCATGTCGAACAACAGCGAAAAGACGCCGCCAAGGTCGAGATGTCTGTCGAGCAATCGCTCGGCCGCACGCGCTCGGTACATGTGTCGGTCGAGGTCAAGGACGGCGCGACGTGGGACACCGCGCGCGGCGACAGCCAAATGCTCATCCATATCGTGGGGCGCACGCTCAAAGGGCAGACGATTGACG
>JAXKFZ010000055.1:0-12685 GCA_036550635.1 Collinsella sp.
GCAGGGTTCGAGAAAAACGTATTACCGTACCTGCGGCATAAAGAAGGTCTTAAGAAAACGAACAGGTGCGTATTAACCGATGCTTTTTCGGTTGTACTTTAGCGATTGGCTCGTACAATAGTCACCAATGTTTGGCGGGAACTGTTCTGTAAGGCGTTAAAAAGGAAAGTGAGGACGCCAGTGTTTCAGATAGCCGATCTGCTCGCTATCGTTGCAGGTGCCATCGCGGGCGCGATTGCCTTCCTTCCCTTTGTCTTTACGCTCAAGCCGGTTCTTGACGATAAGCAGAATGCGGACATGCTCAAGGGTATGGTGAGTCTCGCGGTCTCGGCAATCGCGTTGCTTGTCTTTACCTTGGTTGTGTTTGTGTTGTTCGGAGAGGCATTTCGCATGTTCCTCCTGGGCGAGGCGATCGGCTTCGTGGCCTTTATGGCCGCCTGCGCGGTTCGCGTCGCCAAGGCGCTACGAGATCCTCATGAGGTCGAAAGGTAAGTCGTGGAAATTTTTGAAAAGCTGCCTGATGAGATTAATCATCTGGTCAGCGAGTTCAGCTCCACCCCTGTCGTGGGCGATCTGAGCTGCGGCATCACGCAGTACTCGTTTTGGCTGATCGTCTCCACGATCGTGCTCCTGATCGTCCTGGCCGTGTTCAAGAAGAAGCAGACCCTGGTCCCCAAGGGCTTCTTCGTCAACGGTTTCGAGTACATCATCGAGTACGTCGAGAACGATATCGGCAAGGGCGTCGTGGGTGAGAACTGGAAGAAGCACTTCCCGTTCCTGTGCTCGCTTTTCCTGTTCATCCTGATCAATAACATGATCGGCCTGATCCCGGGAATGAAGCCCGGCACCGGCGCAATCGGCTCCACCGCCGCACTCGCCATTTTCGCCTTCGTGTACTTCATCTACTACGGATGCAAGGCTCACGGCGTGATCGGCTACATCAAGAGCCTCGCCCCGCAGGGCGTGAGCTTCCCGATGAACGTGCTCGTGTGGGTCGTCGAGCTTTTCTCGACCTTCCTGCGCCTCATCACGCTCGCCGTCCGTCTGTTCTGCAACATGTTCGCAGGACACGTGGTCATGGGCTCGTTCGCCATCATGGCGAGCATGTTCATGCAGCCGCTGCTTCAGCAGGTTTCCGCGGCCCACGCCGTCGGCGCCCTGCCTTCGCTGGCCTGGCTTGCCATCCTCATCCTGATCTATGCGATCGAGCTTGTGGTCGGCGCCATCCAGGCTTACGTCTTCACGGTCCTTACCGCCGTGTATGTCTCCGAGGCAGAGGAGGTCGCGGAGGAGGAGTAATCTTCCGTTCGCGCCTTAAAGGTAAGGCAATTCGTTAAACCGCCGGTGCCCGTACCCATGGAGCCCGGCAGTTATAAAAAGGTTATCCTGCGTGAAATAAGACACGCACGACAAAGGAGGAATCGTGGGAGTTATCGGTTACGGTCTCGGTGTTATCGGCGCTGGTCTTGCTATCGGCCTGTCTGCTCTGGGTGCTACGGGTGCTATGGCCCGTCAGCCTGAGGTCCAGGGCCGCGTGTTCACCGTCTTCATCATGGGCTCCGCCTTCGGCGAGGCTCTGGCTCTGATCGGCTTCGTTGTCGCGCTGATCGTTAAATAGCACGGAGCGTCAAGTATGAATCTTTCATCCCAGAAGAGCGCGATCGCACTCTCCGCGTCCGCGGCCGCGCTGCTCATGCCGGTTTCCGCGTTCGCCGAGGACGGCGCTGCCGGTGCGGACATCCTCATCCCTAAGATGGCGGAGTTCATCCCGGCGCTTATCGCCTTCCTGATCATCTGGATCGTGCTGGCCAAGGTCGCCCTGCCGGGCATCATGAAAACCATGGAGGAGCGCGGCAAGAAGATCGAGGAGAGCCTCGACGAGGCCGAGAAGACCAGGCAGGAGGCTATCGCCAAGCGCGCTGAGTCTGACTCGATCGTCACCGACGCCCGTCGTCAGGCTGCCGACATCGTCCTCGAGGCCCGTAAGGACGCCGAGTCCGAGCGCGCCCGTATCATCGAGGCTGCTCACAAAGAGGCCGAGGAGATTATCGCCAAGGCCCATACGACCGTCGAGGACGAGCGCAAGTCCATCTACGCTGGTGCCGCGAGCTCCATCGCCGACCTGTCCGTTGCCGTCGCCACCAAGATCGTGGGCGAGGCACTCGAGGACGATGCCGAGCAGAAGAAGCTCATCGAGCGCTACATCCAGGAAGCAGGTAGCCTGAATGCCGACTAGCCGCTATCAGGACAAGGTGCTCGAGACCTACGCGCGCTCCCTTCTGGAAGCCGCTAAGGCCGAGAACCATGTGTTCGAGGACCTCGAGATGATCGAGCGTCTGGCTAGCGCCAGCCCCGAGATCATCGCCGTGCTCGACACCATGTCCAAGCGCGACCAGCTCAACCTTCTTCCCAAGGTGGCAGCTGCCTTTAAGTATGTTGCTGAGGAAGACGAGGATGTAGTGGGCGTGACCGTCACCACGGCGATCCCGCTCGACGACGAGCTGCGTCAAACCATCACTAAGAAATGCGAGCAGGACTTCGGCCGCAAGGTATTCCTTATCGAGCAGGTCGACCCGTCTATCGTGGGCGGCCTGGTGCTCGAGGCCCGCGGCGAGCGTCGTGACATTTCCGTCAAGACGCAGCTGCGCATCGCGCAGGAGACCCTCGCAAACTCTGCTAATTCGTACGGAGGTGAAGCCTAATGTCCGAAACCCTCAATGCCCAGGATATCGCCAAGAAACTGCAGGAGCAGCTCACGAGCCTCTCCGCGACGGTCGATACGCATGAGGTTTCAACGGTCGACGAGGTAGGCGACGGCATCGCGCGCGTCTCCGGCCTCAAGAGCGCCATGGCAGGCGAGCTTCTGGAGTTCAAGAGCTCCGATACCGGTGAGACCGTCTTCGGCCTTGCCCAGAACCTTGACCGTGACGAGGTCGGCGCCGTTCTGTTTGGTGCCGTCGACTCCATCAAGGAAGGCGACGAGTGCCGCACCACTGGCCGCATTATGGATATCCCCGTGAGCCGTGCCATGCTCGGCCGCGTCGTCAATCCGCTCGGCCAGCCCATCGACGGTTTGGGTGACATCGTCGCCACGCACCGTCGCCCCATCGAGTTCAAGGCTCCCGGCGTCATCGATCGTACCCCGGTGTGCGAGCCGGTTCAGACCGGTCTGCTCGCTATCGACTCCATGGTGCCTATTGGCCGCGGTCAGCGTGAGCTCATCATCGGCGACCGTAAGACCGGTAAGACCGCCATCGCCATCGACGCTATCCTCAACCAGCGCGGCAAGGGCATGGTCTGCATCTATGTCGCCATCGGCCAGAAGGCCTCCACGGTTGCCAACATCCGTGAGACCCTCGCTCAGCACGGTGCGCTCGACTACACCATCATCGTTTCGGCCACTGCTGCCGATTCCGCTCCTATGCAGTACATCGCGCCTATGGCCGGTGCCGCTATTGGTGAGTTCTTCATGTACAACGGCGAGGACGGCAAGCCCGCCAGCGAGACCAACCCCGGCGGCCACGTGCTCGTCATCTACGACGACCTGTCCAAGCAGGCTGTGGCCTACCGTCAGATGTCGCTGACGCTGCATCGTCCGCCCGGACGCGAGGCCTATCCTGGCGACATCTTCTACCTGCACTCTCGTCTGCTCGAGCGTGCCGTCAAGATGTCCAAGAAGAACGGTTACGGCTCCATGACGGCACTGCCGATCATCGAGACCCAGGACGGCGACGTCTCGGCCTACATTCCGACCAACGTCATTTCCATTACCGATGGTCAGATCTACCTGCAGTCCGAGCTCTTCTTCCAGGGCCAGCGCCCGGCAGTCGACGTGGGCATTTCCGTGTCCCGCGTCGGTGGCGACGCGCAGACCAAGGCTATGAAGCAGGTCGCCGGCAACCTCCGTCTGGACCTCGCTTCGTACCAGGAGCTCGCCGGCTTTACGCAGTTCGGCTCCGATCTCGACGAGGCTACTCAGAAGCAGCTGACCCACGGTGCTCGCATGACCGAGCTCCTGAAGCAGCCGCGTTACAAGCCGTTTGAGGTTGGCGAGCAGATCGTTACGCTGTTCGCTGGCAACGAGGGCTTCCTGGATGACCTGGAGATCGCCGACGTGCTGCCCTTCCGTGCCGAGCTCATCGAGTACATGGACAATGGCTTTGGTTCGCTGCTCGACAAGGTTCGCGCCAAGAAGATCGATGATGACACCAAGGCTGAGCTCTTGCGCGTCATCGGCGACTTCAAGCAGCAGTTCATGGCCAAGCACCATTCGGATGTTTCTGGATCAGAGGAGAACTAAGCCCCATGGCCAACCTTCGCGACATTAAGAAGCGAATCTCCTCGGTTACCACGACCAAGCAGATCACGCGCACGATGGAGATGGTCTCTACGGCCAAGATTCGTCGTGCCCTCGATCGCTCCAAGCAGGCCGAGCCCTATAAGGAGGCGCTGACCGACGTCATGTTGACGGTCGCCGGCGACGCCTCCTGTTCGGGCACCGATCCCATGCTGCAGAAGCATGAGAGCGTCAAGCATGGCCTGATTGTCGTTATTGCCTCGGACCGCGGCCTTGCCGGCGGTTTCAATACGACGGTGGAGCGCACGGCCGAAAAGCTCGCCGCTTCTTGGGCGAACGACGGCATCGAATGCGAGATCATCGCGTGCGGGCGTAAGCCGGCCACGTATTTCCGTGACCGCGCAAACGTTGTCATGCACTTTGAGGGCAACTCCTCTGAGCCCGATTTCAATCAGGCCCGCATGATCTCCTCTCATATCTGCGATGCGTATCGTGCCGGTGAGCTTGACCGTGTCGAGCTTGTCTACCACCACGCCAAGAACCGCGTGGATCAGGAGCTTCGCGTCGAGCATCTGTTGCCGCTCGACCCCGAGATGATCGCTATGGCCCACGGTCCGCGTAAGAACGAGACCGACGCCCCTAAGCGCATCTCGTCCACGTTCGAGTTCGTGCCCTCTCCCGAGCATGTTCTCGGCAAGCTTGTGCCGTCTTATATTCTGACGGTCATCTACCAGGCCCTGATCGATTCGGCGGCTGCCGAGCAGGGTGCACGCCGCAAGGCCATGCACTCCGCGACGGAAAACGCCACCGCGATCATCTCGACCCTTACCCGCACGTATAGTCGCGTGCGCCAGGCTTCGATCACGACCGAGATTAACGAGATCGTCGGCGGAGCCTCAGCATTGGAGGAACAGTAATGGCTAATAACACCGTAAAGCTTGCGGTCGAGGAAGCCACCAAGAAGACGACTGCCGGTGATGGTCGCATCGTGCGAATCATCGGCCCTGTCGTCGACGTCAAGTTTGACGGCGCGGTGCCCCCGATCTACAACGCGCTCACGGTCGAGGCCGAGACCCCGATCGGTCATCTGAGCACGATCCTCGAGGTCGAGAGCCAGCTTCCGGGCGGCGTCGTCCGCACGGTCGCCATGTCCTCGACCGACGGCCTGCAGCGCGGCCTCATCGCCACCGATACCGGTGAGCCCATGAAAATGCCCGTTGGCCCCAAGACGCTCGGCCGCATTTGGAACGTCATGGGCAAGCCCGTCGACGGCAAGCCTATGCCCGAGGTGGAGGAGTTCTACCCCATCCACCATGCAGCGCCCCGTTTCGACGAGCTCACCACCAAGACCGAGATCTTCGAGACCGGCATCAAAGCCGTCGACCTGCTCGAGCCCTACATCCGTGGCGGCAAGACGGGCCTGTTCGGCGGCGCCGGCGTCGGCAAGACCGTTCTGATTCAGGAGCTCATCAACAACCTCGCCCAGGAGCACGGCGGCACCTCGGTGTTCACCGGCGTCGGCGAGCGTACCCGCGAGGGCACCGACCTGTTCCTCGAGATGAGCGAGTCTGGCGTTATCGACAAGACCTGTTTGGTCTATGGCCAGATGAACGAGCCGCCCGGAGCGCGTCTGCGCATCGGTCTGGCCGGCCTTACCACCGCTGAGTACTTCCGCGACTGCGGCCAGGACGTTCTGCTGTTCATCGACAACATCTTCCGCTTCTCCCAGGCAGGTTCCGAGGTTTCCGCACTGCTGGGCCGTATGCCGTCCGCCGTTGGTTACCAGCCCACGCTGGCAACCGAGATGGGCGACCTCCAGGAACGCATTACCTCGACCAAGACGGGCTCCATTACCTCCGTCCAGGCTGTCTACGTCCCCGCAGACGACCTGACCGACCCGGCGCCTGCCACGACGTTTACGCACCTCGACGCCACCACGGTTCTTTCGCGTAGCATTTCGTCGCTCGGCCTGTTCCCGGCTATCGACCCGCTCGCATCTTCCTCCGACGCTCTCGATCCTTCGATCGTCGGCGAGGAGCACTACCGTGTCGCCGTCAAGGTCCAGGAGCTCCTGCAGGAGTACTCCGACCTTCAGGACATCATCGCCATTCTGGGTATGGACGAGCTGTCCGAGGAGCAGCGCCTTACGGTCAACCGTGCCCGTAAGATTCAGCAGTTCCTCTCGCAGTCCTTCCACGTCGCCGAGAAGTTCACCGGCAACCCCGGTGTCTACGTCCGCGTCGAGGATACCGTCCGCTCTTTCGCCGAGATTGTCGACGGCAAGGCCGATGACCTGCCCGAGCAGGCTTTCCGCTATGCTTCCACGATTGAGGACGTGCGCGAACGCGCCCGCAAGATGGGGGAGAAGTAGGTTATGCGTATCCGCATCGTGTGCCCCGTGAGCTGCGCCTATGAGGGCGACGCTGCGTTTGTGTCGATTCCGTCCACGGATGGCGAGTTTGGCGTTCTGCCTGCTCACTCCAGCGAGATCTGCACGATCGACCGCGGTTACGTTCGCGTTTCCGATAAGGCCATGGGCACTGTCGACCACACGTTTGCCGTGGCCGGCGGCTATGCCCAGGTTGCGGACGATGTCGTGACCGTTCTCGCCGAGCGCGCTTGCGATTTGGCGACCGTCGATGCCGACAAGCTTAAAGCTGATATTCAAGGTTTTGAAGAGAAGCTGGGTAATTTGTCGGAGGATGATGCACGCCGCGCCTACCTCTATAATGAAATCGCATGGTGTAAGCTCAAGCTTGCCCAATAGTCAAACGATTTAGCGTTCGACCATTTGCGAACACATCATGCCCGGGATGGCCCAGCCATCCCGGGCATGCTTTTTGAAAGGGTAGACCTTGGATATTATCCGCGTTGAGGGTGGCCACGCCATCGGAGGCTCCGTGCCCGTTTCGGGCGCCAAGAACTCCGCGCTCAAACTCATGGCGGCAACGCTTCTGGCGCCGGGCAAGACGACGCTGCAGAACGTGCCCGATATTTCCGATGTCCACGTGATGGGCAAGGTGCTCAAAGGCATGGGCGCTACGATCGATGTTCTCGACGAGCACACGCTCGAGATTGATACCTCTCAGGTCGATTCATGGGAGGCCCCCTACGAGCTCGTTGCCAAGATGCGTGCTTCCACCGCCGTCATGGGACCCCTGCTGGGTCGCTTCCATCGCGCCAAGATCGCCATGCCGGGCGGCTGCAACCTGGGTGCTCGCAAGATCGATATGCACATTCTTGGTCTTGAGGCCCTGGGCGTTGAGTTCGATACCGCCCATGGTTACATCAACGCTAATGCGCCCCAAGGTCTGCGCGGTACCACCGTCACGCTCGAGTTCGCCAGCGTCGGTGCGACCGAGAACCTCATTATGGCATCCGTGCGCGCGCAGGGCACCACGGTTATCGACAATGCCGCCCGCGAGCCCGAGATCGTCGATCTCGCCAACATGCTCAACGAGATGGGCGCTAAGATTGTCGGCGCCGGCACGCCCGTCGTGACCATCGAGGGCGTGGAAGAGCTGCATCCTGTTACCCATCGCGTAGTGGGCGACCGCATCGAGGCCGGTACCTTTATCGTCGCCGGTGCGCTGATGGCCGACGATCGCGGTGTCGACGTCACGGGTTTTTGCCCCATTCACTTGGGCATGGTGCTCAAGAAGATGGAGCTCATGGGTATCGACTGCGAGCGCGTCGAGGATGGCGTCCATGTAAACCGTGCCGAGCGTATCAAGCCGGTCGACATCCAGACGCTTCCGTTCCCCGGCTTCCCGACGGACATGCAGGCGCAGATTATGGTGCTCTCCGCCCTTGCCGACGGCAGTTCCGTTATTACCGAGAACATCTTCGAGAATCGCTTTATGTTTGCCTCTGAGCTGGTGCGCATGGGTGCCGACATTCGTATCGAGAGCCATCATGCCATGATTCATGGCGTCAAGGGCTTCTCGGGTGCACAGGTTACCTCGCCCGATCTGCGTGGTGGAGCGGCCCTCGTCGTAGCGGGCTTGATCGCTGACGGGACGACCGAGGTTTCGGCTATTCATCACATCAAGCGCGGTTACGAGCAGTTTGTCGAAAAGCTGCGGGCGCTCGGCGCGCATGTCGAGCATGCTACCGTCCCCGATCCCGTCATCTACTAATACAGGTTGCCTATGTTTAATAAAAAGCCCCTCGCGGATACCACCGCCCGAAGACCCTCAACTGGTGCGCAGGCCAAGATCTACAGTCGCGATAACGTGGCTCGCTATTCCGAGCGCGCTCGTCAACGTCGTCGTAGCCACACGATTCGTCACGTCGCGCTCATTGTCGTGCTTGGTGTGCTGCTGAGTGCCACTACCGCTGCCGGCCTGTGGTTTGCCACCATTATGGGCAAGCTCGGCGATTCTAATGTCATTACCGATAATCTGCGTCGGGTTCTGGTTGACACCGATGAGGCAAAGGATCCGTTCTACGTGCTGCTTCTTGGCACCGACGGCCGTCCGGGCGAGGATACGTATCGTGCCGACTCGATTATCCTGGCACGCATCGACCCCACGCAAAAGCAGGCGACGCTCATTTCCGTTCCGCGCGACACCAAGGTCGAGTACAAGGGCGAGACCATGAAGATCAACGCCTGCCATACCGTGGGCGGCGCCGAGGCCATGGTCGAGGCGGTCAACGAGCTGTGCGGTGTTCAGATTTCCCACTATGCCGAGGTCAGCTTCGACGGTATGCAGGCGCTGATTGATTCGGTTGGCGGTATCGACATTAACGCAACCGATGATGTTGACGACCCCGAGCACCTGGATATTAAGATTACCGCTGGCCAGCAGCATATGGACGGTGCCACCGCCCTTACCTATGCCCGCTGCCGCTACACCTATGCCGACGGCGATTACACGCGCATGCGCCACCAGCGTCAGGTGCTTGGCGCCCTTGCCAACCAGATTCTCAATAACTTCGATGCCACGAAGATCTTTGGCCTGGTTAATTCGCTGTCCGATATGCTCGTAACCGATATGAGCGTTCAGGATATCGTGGCTACGGTCAACGCCATGCGCGGTATGGATGTCGACGGTATCTACTCGGCCAACCTGCCCTCGTATGCCGACGACAGCACCATGATCGACGGTGTGAGCTACGTCTTTGTCTACGAGGACGAGCTCAAGGAAATGATGGAGCGCGTCGATGCCGGCAAGGATCCCAAGGGTCCCAACACCATGGGTCTTTCCGACGGTTCCAGCTCTACGATCGGCGACCTGAACAACAACACGTCTGACGACTACGCAAACGGTACCGCAACCTCATCGGTCAGCTCTGACGATTCCGATGACTCAAGCGATTCGAGCGATTCGGACTACTACGAAGAGCCCACCGGCGACGGCAACGGCTACGAAGCTAACTACTAAGTTACGCGGTTTTACCAAACCGCGTAACCGCTTGACGCTGCGCGGGCCGCATTTGGACAATCTGACGTTCAACTTCAAGGGCGCGACCAGAAGGTCAGCGCCCTTTCGCTTCACGTCACCTTGTCTCAAATGCGACCCGCTCGCTGTCGTTGCCAAAACATCGGCGTTGCCGGAACACTTGGCACTTGGGGACGTTCCTTTTGTGCCGGCAGTTTGGGACACTCCTTGCGTTAAGAGGCTGGCGTGCGTCAACCTGTTCACATTGCAGCAAAAAAATCGCCCCGTTCTCGGTTGAGGACGGGGCGATTCGTCTTTCGGACTTGTGCAGCCAGGCTTATGCAAAGCGGGCGACGAGCTCCTGGAGCACATCGGTCATCTTGACGAGCGAACTGACCGGGACGAACTCGTTGACGCCGTGGTAGCAATAGCCGCCGGTGGAAAGGTTGGGGCAGGGCAGACCGCGGAACGACAGCTGCGCGCCGTCGGTGCCGCCGCGAATCGGCAGCACTTGGGGCTCAACGCCGCAGGCAAGGTAGGCTTCCTTGGCAACATCAATAAGCTCGGGATAGTCACGAACGATCTCGGCCATATTTCGATACTGCTGCTTAATCTCGACCGTCACACGCTCCTCACCCAGACGCTGGTTGAGCATCGAGGCGGCGGCATCAATAAGGTCGAGTTTCTGCTGGAACTTGGCGGCGTCATGGTCGCGGACGATATAGCGCGCTGTGGCGTGATCGACGGTCGCAGATACACCCTCAAGGTGATAAAAGCCCTCGTAGCCTTCCGTATACTCCGGGCGCTGCACGTAGGGGAGCAACGCGTTGAAGTCGCAGAACAGATTGCCTGCGTTGACCATGCGGCCCTTGGCGTCGCCCGGGTGGATGGACTGGCCCTCAAAGCGGACGGTCGCCTCAGCGGCGTTAAAGCACTCCCACTCCAGCTCGCCGATGGGGCCGCCGTCGACCGTGTAGGCGTACTTGCAGCCAAAGGTATCGATATCCAACAGCTCGGCTCCGTGGCCGATCTCCTCGTCAGGGCAGAAGCAAATGCCGAGTGCGGGATGGGGCAGAGAAGGGTCCTGAGCGATACGCGCGACAAGCGACATGATCTCGGCGACGCCTGCCTTGTCGTCCGCGCCCAGCAGCGTGGTGCCATCGCTGCAGACCAGGTCCTCACCTGCGAGGTCGTTCAGGGCGGGAAGCTTGGCGGTACTCATGGCAACGGGTTTACCGTCAACCGTGCCGCAGACCAGGTTGCCGCCTTCGTAGTGCACGATGTGCGGCTTCACGCCGGCGCCCGGTGCAACTTCGGTGGTGTCGAGATGGGCGATCAGGCCCAGGGCGGGCTTGTCCTCAGCGCCCGCACTTGCGGGGATATGCGCGCAGACATAGGCGTGCTCGGTCACGTGGGCATCTTCCGCACCAAGCTCGCGCAGCTCTTCAGCCAGCACGTTGGCAAGGTCAAACTGAACGGCGCTCGAGGGTACCTGGTCGCAGTTTGCATCCTCGGACTGCGTGTTGATCTGGACGTAGCGCAAAAAGCGCTCGAGGACATCGGGGTTCGTGGTGGTGTTTTCCATAAAGACCGCTCCAATCTTGGTCGTCGTGTGCAACAAGAACTCTAGCACGGTATGCCACGGCATACCACGACGCTTGGATGGGGTAGAATCAGCCATTGAATGCAGAAGGGACGGAAGATCATGGATACGACAAATAGCTCGCGCGAACTACATCTGACGGTGGCGAACGAAGACTACTTGGAGTGCATGGTTCGCATTGAAAGCGAAGAGGGGGAAACCAACGGCGTGCGATCGGTCGACATCGCGCAGCGCCTTGGCGTCTCCAAGGCATCGGTCAATAAAGCGGTTTCGGCGCTCAAGGCATCCGAACTTGTCGAGCAATCGCACTACGGCAAGGTAGTCCTGACCGATCGCGGCCGCGAGGTTGGTACGGCTATCTGGTACCGTCATCGCCTCATCCGCACGTTTTTGGTTCAGGAGCTCGGTGTCGAATTTGAGCGAGCCGATTCCGAGGCCTGCATGATGGAGCATGCGCTTTCCGAGGACACGATGAACCGCTGGCTCGCCTATCTCGAAAAGCAGGGAATCAGCGTCGAGGAATAGCGGGATATATATGGATACGAGTTATTACAACCGCTTTGGTGCCGAGGAACTTACGCGCCGCTTGTCGAGCGAGACCTTGTTGGCGCAGGGCCCCATGGGCAGTGTTCTGTTGAGTGAGTACGATGCCGCCGACATTCCACCGGCGTTTTGGAATCTGGCAGAGCCGCAGACCGTTTCTCGTATCCATCGCTTGTATGTCGCCGCCGGCGCGCAGGTGCTCATTACCAACACCTTTCAGGCATCGAGCTATGCCCTCAAGCACGACCAGATTGCGCCGTCCGTGGCGGAGGTCAATCGCGGGGCCGTCGACGATGCCCGCCAGGCGCACCCTCAGCTGCTGCTAGGCTCGATGGGCCCGATCGGTATTGAGTGGTTTGCCGAGGACTCTGCCGAGTATCGTGAAATCCGAGGCATTGCGCGCGAACAGGCGCACGCCTTGCTCAATGCTGGTGTTGACGGTCTGCTGATCGAGACGGTGACGTCTATCCGTAATCTGCAGCCCATGCTTGCCGGCGCCCGAGATGCCGCCGACGGCATGCCTGTTCTAGTGAGTTTTGTCGTTGACGATAAAGGCGACCTGCTGGGCGATGGCCTCAACATCGAGGCAGCCGTTTTGTACGCCGAAAAACACGGCGCAAACTCGGTTGGTGTTAATTGCTGTTCGCTTGCGGCCGCGAATGCGGCGGTGCCCAGGATGGTTGCATCGGCGACTACTCCCGTCACGGTGCGTCCCAACGTGGGCGATCCGGTCCAGACTCAGGATGGCCCCGTATGGCACGAGAACCCCGAAGCTTTCGCGCGCGCATGCATCGAATGGAGGCATGCCGGCGCCGCAATGGTGGGCAGTTGTTGTGGAACCACGGCAATCACTACGGC
>JAXKFZ010000314.1:0-1522 GCA_036550635.1 Collinsella sp.
TACTTTTCCGCGGCACATCGACACAGGTGCGATAAGATAGAACGCCATGTCTGGCTGCGCGGTTTACGCAGGCTGGGCAAATCTGTACGACGCCGCCCGGAACGACACGGGGCGGCACAGATCCATAAAGGAGGATCACTGGTATGAGCCAGACCCGTCCCATCGACGAGCATTCCATGCACACCCGTACCTGCGGCGAGCTTCGCCGCGAGAACGTGGGCGAAGAGGTCACCCTCACCGGTTGGGTGAGCCGTCGCCGTGACCACGGCGGCCTTATCTTCTGCGACCTTCGCGACCGCGAGGGCATCACGCAGCTCACCTTCGACCCCGAGCACTCTGACGGCGACGCATTTAAGATCGCCGAGACCATGCGTCCCGAGTGGCCCATCAAGATCCACGGCGTCGTGCGCTCCCGTGGCGAGGAGACCACCAACGCCAAGCTCGCGACCGGCGAGATCGAGGTCCTGACCGACCACGCCGAGGTGCTCAACACGTCCGTCACCCCGCCGTTCCAGATCGAGGACGGCATCGAGACCAGCGAGGACACCCGTCTGCGCTATCGCTATCTGGACCTCCGTCGTCCCGAGATGATGGCCAACCTCAAGCTGCGCTCCGACTTTACCTTTGCCATTCGCGAGGCGCTGCACAACCGTGAGTTCATGGAGGTCGAGACGCCCTCCCTGTTTAAGTCCACGCCCGAGGGCGCCCGTGACTTCATCGTCCCCAGCCGTATTCAGCCGGGCAACTTCTACGCCCTGCCGCAGTCCCCGCAGCTCCTGAAGCAGCTGCTCATGGTCGGTGGCGTCGAGCGCTACTACCAGGTTGCCAAGTGCTTCCGCGACGAGGACCTGCGTGCCGACCGTCAGCCCGAGTTCACCCAGGTCGATATCGAGATGTCCTTCGTGGACCAGAATGACGTCATGAGCGCGCTCGAGGAGGTCCTGGCCGACGCCTTCGGCCGCATGGGCGTCGAGATGCCCACGCCGCTGCGCCGCATGGACTACTGGGAGGCCATGGACACCTATGGCTCCGACAAGCCCGATACCCGCTATGGCATGCATCTGGTCGACCTGACCGACATCTTTGCCAACTCCAAGTTCAAGGTCTTTGCGACTGCCGCAAACGAGGAGGGCTCTGCCGTCAAGGCCATTAACGCCAAGGGCGCCGGTGCCTGGGCACGTGCCAAGATCGACAAGCTCGCCGGCGTGGCCTCCACGTTTGGCGCCAAGGGCCTGGCCTGGATCGCCTTCCGCGAGGACGGCTCTATCAACAGCCCCATCGTCAAGTTCTTCTCGGACGAGGAGATGGCAGCCCTGCGCGAGCGCATGGACGTCGAGCCCGGCGACCTTGTGATGTTCGCCGCCGGCCCGCGTCTGCTCTCTGACGAGATCCTGGGCGGCATGCGTTCTCACATGGCCAGCGCGCTCGAGATCAAGCGCGAGGGCCACGACTTCCTGTGGGTCGTCAACTTCCCGCTGTTCCACTGGGATGAGGACCGCAAGGCTTACGCTGCCGAGCACCA
>JAXKFZ010000056.1:0-10431 GCA_036550635.1 Collinsella sp.
AAACTCGCCGCCCCAAATGGTCCCATCGGTGCCGGCGCCGGTGCCGTCAAAGGCGATGCCAAGGACGCGCGCGTCGGTTGTAAGCTGGCCCGCGGCGATGGCCTCGGCCATTACGCTCGCGATATGCGCATGATGGTGCTGCACCTCGACGAGCGGCAGATTGCATTTTCGCGTCTGCTCGCGCGCCCACTGGCTCGATAGATAGCTGGGGTGCACATCGCAGGCCAAGGCGGCGGGCGCCAAGTCAAAGAGATCTTCCAAGCGCGTGCGCGCGGCGTTCCAGGCATCGAAGGTCCCGCCGTTTTCAACATCGCCGATATGCTGCGACACAAAACAGGTCGCCTTGCCGTTCGTCCCTTCACGCGTGAGCGCAATCGTGGCCTTTTGTTGTGGCCCGCAGGCGAGCACGCAGGACGGAGCGCCGTCGAGCGCCGGCAACGGCAGCGGCTGGGGTGCATATCCGCGAGCGCGGCGAACGGGCATAACGGTGCCGTTCGCCGCGCGCATTACAGAGTCGTCGTAGCGCGAGAGGATTGCGCGGTCGTTACCGAGCAGCGCGTCGGCGATGCCGGCGGCAACGAGGTGCTCCCAGGCAAGGTCGTCGTCGGTCTCGATGGGTTCTTCGCTCAGGTTTCCGCTGGTCATGACGAGCGCGTGCATACCGCAGGCTTCTGCCGCGGCAAGCAACAGATGTTGAAGCGGCGTATAGGGGAGCATGACGCCGAGCTCAGGAAGGTCGTGCGCGACAGATGGCGCGAGAGCGAGGATGTCGGGGGAACCGCCGTTGCCCTCGCCAACAGTGCGCCGGCGCAGCAGCACAATGGGGCGGATACTGCCAGCGAGCAGATCGCGTTCAGCATCGTCGATATGACACAGGCGCCCGGCATCGGCAAGACTGCGAACCATGACGGCAAGTGGCTTGTTGCTGCGACGCTTGCGACGGCGCAGCTCGCGCACCGCTTGTTCGTTGGCAGCATCGCAGGCCAGGTGGAATCCGCCCAGGCCCTTGATGGCGACGATGCCACCGCTGGCCAGCAGCTCAACGCAGCGCTCGATGATAGCGTCGCTGGCCTCGCGTGTGGTGCCGACGGTCGGTGTCGCGGACGAATTCCCGCACGCATTGCCGTTTACAGCCTCGCGCCACGTAATATGCGGCCCGCAATCAAAGCAGGCATCGGGTTGCGCGTGAAAACGCCGGTCGAGTGGGTCGGCATACTCCGCGGCGCACTTGGGACACATGGGAAAACAATCCATCGAGGTGGCCGCTCGATCGTAAGGCAGCGAGCGGATGATGGTAAAGCGTGGGCCGCAGTTAGTGCAGTTGATAAAGGGGTAGTGATAGCGTCGGTCGGCGGGATCGAACAATTCGCGCAAGCAATCGTTGCAGGTGGCGATATCGGGCGAGACGAGCGTCGTGTGCGCGGTCTGGTCCTGCGATGCTACGATGCGAAAGCCCTGTTCGTTGGCGGCATCCCAACCGTTGGCTGCCAAGTCCACAACCTCGACATGCTCTACGCGGGCTGCCGCAGGCGCATGCTCAGAAAGCGCGGCAACAAAAGCATCGAGCGCATCGGCCGGAGCGTGCGCCTCGATATGCACGCCGTCGCCCGCATTGAGCACCCATCCACAAATGCCATGTGCCATGGCCTCGCGATACACAAACGGTCGCATGCCAACGCCCTGCACAATGCCCGTCACATGAATATGCGCATGCCGCATGCGACACCCCTCATCAAAACCGACCAAAAAGGGACAGGTTTATTTTGGTAGGTAAAACTTCTAAACCTGCCAAAACAAACCTGTCCCTTTTTGGCAGGTGCGCTGCGGGAAATCCCGCTATAGCCCCAGGCTCTGCTTGGTGGCGGCGCAGGTGAGCTCGCCGTGCTTAACGCCGCGCAGGCCCAGCAGACGGTCGGCTAGTTCGTAGACGCGCTCGCCACGACCCTTGAGCGCCAGAATCTCCAAACAGTTGTGGTGATCCAGATGCACGTGCATGGTCGATACGATCTCGTCGGTGTAGTCGTGCTGCACTTCGTCCAGGCGGCGCGTCAGATCGCCGGTGTGATGGTCGTAGATCATGGTGAGCGACCCGATAACGTGCTCATCGGGCGTGCGCATCTGCTCTTTGGCGATCGAGGCGCGAATCAAATCGCGCACGGCCTCGGAGCGGTTGGCCACGTCGCCGCGGCGCGCGATCTGCTCGTCAAAACGGCGCAGCAGGTCGTCGGGTGCGGTAACCGAAAAACGGACCAGCTCGGAGCCGGAGCCACTACAGTGGCAGCCCGCGTCACCGTCCGCCCCGTGCGGATGCTCGTGCTCGTACCCGCAGCAGTGCTCGTGTTCGGCCACCTTACACCAGCTTCACGGAGCCGACGGAGTTGTGGTCGGCCTCGATGGCTTCCTCGTAGCCCTCGAGTGCGTCGTGGGCCTCGTGGAGCGCGGCCATGGCGGCCTCGAGCTTGGCGCCGATGCGCTCCATGTCAAAATTCTCGGTCGCATGCAGCAGCTGATGGCTCCACTCGTGAGCGAGCTCGATGGTGTCGTCGACCTGCTTGACGCTCATGGCAAGCTGGCTCATGTTCATTCCGACGTCATGCATGGAAAATCTCCTTTTGTATGGGGCAGTTCAGTGGTTCAGATTTTACTACGCCCGCTCTGTGCGCAGCTGCATAAGAAAACGGGTGCGAGTCTGTGCGACCCGCACCCGTTCACTGGGGGCTGTTTGTGACTACCATACTATCCGTGGTTGCACTCGGTGCATCCAGAAGTCCGGCGAGCGGTGCAAAAGCGCTCATGGACGGCAGGCAGACGGCAACATGTAACAAGCGTATTACAGATGCTTCTCCAGCAGCGCCTGCAGCCTCGCCTTGGGCAGAGCGCCAACCGATCGGTCAATCTCCTCGCCGTTCTTAAACACAACCAGCGTGGGGATGCTCATGACGCCATACTTCATGGCCAGGTCCTGGTTGTCGTCGACGTTGCATTTGGCAACGGCAAGCTTGCCCGCCAGCTCATCGGCAACCTCGTCAACGATGGGCGAGAGGGATCGACAGGGCCCGCACCACGGTGCCCAAAAATCGACCAGCACGGGCAGACTGTCGTTAACGATGGAATCGAAGTTCTCGGGGGTAATCTGATTAATGTCAGCCATGGTGACCTCCATAATGCGACGCGGCTCGGCCGCGTAAAACTCAGTACGACCGTGCTTATACCCAGCCGCCCGCAAAGCAACCACTCGCGGGCAGCTCTTTTATATAATGGTGGGCACGCAAACGATTGGAGAGCGCATGTCCACGTCACAAAGCCAGAAAAAAGAAGCCATCGCCCAGGCGGCCGAGCAGGAGCTCGCATCGCTTGCGGGTCGTGGCGTGCGCATCGCAGGCAACGCGTGCTCGCCGATTGTGCTGGTAAAAGGCGATTTGGATGAGGCCGAGCGCTCGGGCGGCGAGCTTGCCGCAGGCGCGGATGGCGCGGCGCTGCGTAAGGCGCTCGGGGCCATCGGTTATGCGCCCGAGGATTTTTGCGTGCTGGCAAGCGTCGCCGGTGCGGGCGACGGAACGGTGGCGGTGGGCCATGCCCTGCCGTGCGAGCTGTTCCGCGAGGCGCTCGAGGCGCTGGACCCCGAGGCGGTGCTGTTGCTGGATGATCGTGCGGCCGATACCATGCGCGAGACCTATGCCGATATGCTCGTGGCGATCGATGACTTCGACACCGCCATGCTCAAGCCCGGCTTGATCGCCCATGTGCAGGGTCGCCGCGTGCTCGCGCTCGACGGCTTTGAGGCGGCGCTCACCGACAAGGCCGCCAAGCAGCGCATGTGGGCCTACATTAAACAGCTGACTCCGGCCGCCGCGCCGCTGTAGCGGACCGGCGCTGGCAAGGTGGCCCCGGCGGGCCGAGCATGCCGGCAGCTTGTCGCGTCCCTACATCACGGCACGCAGCTCAAATCGGTCGCCGTGAATGCGGAACTGGCAGTTGCCGTTCATGCGCTCGACGGCGAGCTTAATGCTCTTGGTGCCAAAGCCGTGGCCGGCGTGCTGGGCCACGGGCATGCCGTCAACCATACGCGGCGGGCGGTCAAACGTGTTAGAGACCAAAAGCAGCAGCTGCCCGTCTTCGTAGCGCAGGTCCAGATCGACGAATCGTTTGCCCTGGGGAGCGGCGCTCGCGGCGACGATGGCGTTGTCCAGGGCATTCGAGAGCACGCTAAACAGGTCGACATCGGCCACATGGACGTTCTCTGGCACGGCGGCGCGCAGGTCGGCGGTGATACCGTTTCGGTTGATATCGGAGCTAAATGACGAAAGCACGATGTTGACCGTTTCGTTGGCACAGTAGCGGCGCACGGCGGTGCGGTCGTTTGTCTCACAGAGTTCGTTGATGCGCCCGAGCGCCTCGTCGACGTGACCCTCTTCGATTAAAACCGCAAGGCCGCGCAGGAAGTGCCGCATGTCATGGCGCAGAACCGAAAGCTCGCGTCCAGATTGACGCCAGGCTTCGAGCTCTTTGATAGCTGCACTATCGCGGGTCTCGAGCATCCAACGCTCGCGCTCGGCGGCCTCTTTAGCCTCGTATTCGCGCAGATACACAGCAAGAAACATAAGGTAGAAAGCGCAAAGCGCAAACGCCAAAAACTCAACGGTCACAACCGAGCCCGAGTGGAACAACGTGGTGTAGACGTTGGTGGCGTAGTCAAAGATGTAATAGACGAGCGGCAGGATGAGCAGAATCTCGAGCTCGGTAGGGCTTTTGACTGCCAAGCGCGGACCGATGTCGCCGGCCCAGTGCAGCAGGAGCGCAAAGACGGCGACCGTGGTGATAATGCGTGTCGCGTAGTACGCGATTTGCGAGCCGCAGGCGGCGAGCGCGGCGATGCCCATCCAGTTGCTAAATTGGCAGCTCAGGTATGCGCTGGTGACGCCGAGCATAACGAGCAAAGGGCTCAGCCGATAGCGCGCGCACAGATAGATGACGAGCGGCAGATGCACGACGAGCGGATACACCTGTCGAGCGAAAAGTTCGCCGCCAAAGACATTGGCGAGCGCAAAGGCGGTACCGGTGAGCACGTCAACCGCGATCAGCTCAAGCGCATGACGGCGGTTGATCTCGACCCCGCACAGCGCTGCCGAGGCGAAAACGCCAAAGAGCAGGGTCGTTGCGTGATGGATTGCCCAAAGCAGCATTTCGGCCGTGGGGAGCATCAGTGCCTCCCGCCCTCAAAGCGCGCCGCAAAGTAGGCATCTTGGAACCCCTGCTTGCAACTGCGTGCCAACGGGATACAGGCGCCCGATCTCATGAAGATCTCCGTGCGGTCAAAGTGATCGATATTGCGCAGGTTGACCTGGTAGCTGCGGTGGCATTTAAAGAAGACTGCGTTTTGCTCCAAGCGGTCCTCGACGCTGCGGAACGACTCGAGTGCCTCGATATCGCGTCCGTCGCGCAGGTGGAAGACCACGTGCTTGTTGCGCGCCTCGGCATATTCGATGTCGGACAGGCGCAGGGCGTGGTAGCCAAAGGAGGTTTTGATCACGAGCTCGTCGGTTGCCGCCGGGCGCATGCTCGAAAGCTCGTCGAGCAACTGCGCCAGGCGTTCGTAAGTCACGGGCTTGAGCAGATAGTCGAAGGCACGGACCTCGTAGGACTCCAGTGCGAACTCGGGCGACGAGGTGAGGAACACCAGGCACACGGCGGTATCGGCCTGGCGCAATTCGCGCGCGGTGTCCATGCCGTTGACGAGCGGCATGATCATGTCGAGCAGAATGATGTCGGCGCGCGATGCGGCATGGCGGGCCAGCAGGTCCTCGCCGCGCGTGACGAGCGCAACATCGACCGCCGTGCCCGTCTCGCTCGACCAACGGTCGATTATCCGGTGCAGTCTATCTAGAAAAGCGACGTCGTCGTCGCAGGCAATGATTTTGAGCATTCTGAGCCCCCTTAGTAGTTCGATTTTGCCACATTGGGTGCGGACCGCTCGCGGAGGCGTGTCCCATTTGCGCCCCGCGTCGCGCAACTCGCGCCGAGCGGTATTGCGGTGGCGAAAGATGCCTCCTGCGCTATCGAGAGCTCGGCTATCCTCAGCTTGTCAGTTCGAAAATGGACCTGCCACATGATTGAATCTTTATTCCAACTTTACACCTAGGTTTACAGCTGTCTTGTCAGCTGTAAACCTAGGTGTCATACTAAAGCCCCAAGATTCGCCAAAAGAGAGGGGCCTTGATGGCACAGAGCGCGAACATGGATGCATCGGAGCTTGCACGCGACATTGCGGCCGGCCTGGCATCGGCAACGACGGCAACGGAGCGCGCGGCATTGGTGCCCGCAGAGCTCGTCGAGGCCATTCAGCAACTTAAAACCCAACGCGACGCGGTGATCCTGGCACACTATTACGTGGCGCCCGAGGTCCAGGCTGTGGCCGATTACGTCGGCGACAGCTTCTACCTGGCAAAGCTCGCCAAGAGCCTGCCGCAGCAGACCATCGTGCTGTGCGGCGTGGAGTTTATGGGCGAGAGCGCCAAGCTGCTCAACCCCACCAAGACCGTGCTGCTGCCCGAGCCGGGCGCGGATTGCCCCATGGCCCATATGGTCAAGCGCGAGACGGTCGACGCGGCGCGCGCCGAGTATGGCGACGACCTGGCCGTGGTGTGCTACGTCAACTCGACGGTCGAGATCAAGAGCTGGAGTGACGTGTGCGTTACCAGCTCCAACGCCGTCAAGATCGTGTCCGAGCTGCCGCAGCAGCACGTCCTGTTCATTCCCGACCAAAACCTGGGCCGCTTCGTAGCCGAGCAGGTGCCGCAAAAGCACGTCATCCTCAACAACGGTTACTGCCCGCGCCATCACATCATCACCGTCGAGCAGATCGTCGACGCGACGGAGGCCCACCCCGACGCGCTCGTGCTGGCGCATCCTGAGTGCAAGGCCGACGTCCTTGCCGAGGCCGACTACATCGGCTCCACCGCCGGCATCATCAAGTATGCCGAGGAGTCCGACGCGAGCGAGTTTATTATCGTGACGGTCCGCGGCGTGCTCTACGAGCTCGAGCGCCGCTGCCAGGGCACCGGCAAGAAGTTCTACTTCCCCGCGGTGCAGCCCACCTGCGTCAACATGGATCTCATCACGCTCGAAAAGCTCGTGCACTGCCTGGAGACAGGCGAGGGCGAGGTGCAGATCGGCGTGTCGGGCGAGGCTGCCGATCAGGCCAAGCTCACGCTCGACCGCATGCTCGAGTACGCAGCGCGTTAGAACAATGTGGCATGAGGGACGGTCCCTTATGTCACATTCAAGGGAGAGGATTCCTGTGGAAACCAAGCAATACCCCGATATGGAGTGCGACGTCGTTATTGCCGGCTGCGGCGTGGCGGGCCTGTATGCGGCTCTCAACCTGCCGACGAGCATTCGCGTGATCATCCTCTCCAAGGGCGCTGTCGACGAGTGCGATTCGATGCTCGCGCAGGGCGGCATTTGCGTGCTGCCCGAGGGCTCGGACTACGATGCCTTCTTTGAGGACACCATGCACGCCGGCCACTACGAGAACCGCCGCGAGAGCGTCGACATCATGATCCGTTCGAGCCGCTCGGTCATCAACGACCTGCTGGCGATGGGCGTGGACTTTGAGCGCAAGGCCGACGGCAGCCTCGACTTTACCCGCGAGGGCGCGCACAGCCGCCCGCGTATCGCCTTCCATGCCGACATCACCGGCAAGGAGATCACGACTAAGCTGCTCCAGGCCGTCCGCAAGCTGGACAACGTGCAGATTTTGGAGCACGTGGCCATGACCGACATCCTGACGGTCGTGCGCGATGGGGCCACGGTGTGCACTGGTGTCGTTGCCGTTTCCGTGGACGAGGACAACTCGGTTCGTCCCGCCGACGAGCTGACAAATGCCGCCGAGGGCGTGCATGCCGGTAAGCCGTTTAAGATCCATGCCCGCCATACGCTGTGGGCAACGGGCGGTATCGGTGGCGTATACGACCACTCGACCAACTACCCGCAGCTCACGGGCGACGCCTGCTACATCGCACAGGAGCACGGCATTAAGATGGAGCACCTGGACTACGTGCAGATCCACCCCACGGGTCTGTTCTCGCCGCAGCCGGGTCGTACGTTCCTGATTAGCGAGAGCTGCCGCGGCGAGGGCGCGATTCTGCTCAACGCCGCCGGCGAGCGCTTTACCGACGAGTTGCAGCCGCGCGACGTGGTCGCCGCCGCCATTCGCGAGCAGATGAAGCAGGACGGCACCGAGCACGAGTGGCTGAGCTTTGCCCCCGTCGAGCGCGACGTGGTGACCGGGCACTTTGCCAATATCCGAGCGCGCTGCCTGGAGGACGGCCGCGACATCTTGGACGAGCCCATTCCCGTCACGCCTACGCAGCACTACTTTATGGGCGGCGTATGGGTCGACAAGGACGGCCGCACCTCGATGCCCGAGCTCTACGCCGCGGGCGAGACGGCCTGCAACGGTGTTCACGGCAAGAACCGCCTGGCTTCTAACAGCCTGCTCGAGTCCCTGGTTTGGGGTCGCCGCGCCGCGTGGTACATGCGCACCGGCGAGTCGCTGGCCGTGGAGCAGGCCGGCGAGCCCGCACTTGACGGGCGCCACCGCGCCCTGAGCGCTGATACCCTTGCAATCGATGATTTGGCCCGTGCCGCCGGCACGCAGGCCGTGGAGGAGTAGACCATGAATCCCATTACCATGAAGCTCGTCGTCGATGATCTGATTCTGCAGGCCCTGCGCGAGGACATCACCTTTGAGGACGTGAGCACGGCGAGCGTGTGCCCCACGGCGCGCCCCGCTACCGTTGAGCTCATCGCCAAGGCCGACGGCATCATCGCCGGCCTGGACGTATTCGCCCGCACCTTTGAGCTGCTGGATCCGCAGAGCTCCGTGCTGTTCGATGTCGCGGATGGCGACGAAGTGCATGCCGGCGACCATGTGGGCCAAGTGCGCGGCGACGCGCGCGTGCTGCTTTCGGGCGAGCGCGTGGCGCTCAACTACCTGCAGCGCATGAGCGGCATCGCCACCTATACGCACCAGATGGCCGCGGCGCTCGAGGGCACCAAGACCGTGCTCGTCGACACGCGCAAGACCACGCCGGGCATGCGTGTCTTCGAGAAGGCCGCAGTCGAGATCGGTGGCGGCAGCAATCACCGCTATAACCTGTCGACGGCTGTCATGCTCAAGGATAACCACATCGACGCCGCCGGTGGCGTGGCGCGCGCGATCGAGATGGCGCGTGCCCATGCGTCCTTTACCACGACGGTCGAGATTGAGTGCGAGAACCTGGACATGGTGCGCGAGGCCGTGGAGGCCGGCGCCGACATCATCATGTTCGACAACATGACCCATGACGACATGACCGCCGCGATTGAGCTTATCGCCGGTCGCGCCAAGACCGAGTGCTCGGGCAACGTGGACGCCAGCAATATCCGCGCGCTCGCCGACCTGGGCGTTGACTTTATTAGCTCGGGCGCGCTGACACACTCCGCCCCGATCCTCGACCTCTCACTTAAGCACCTGCGTCTGCTGGACGGTAAATAATGAACGCCCGCGAGCGTCGCCGTGCCATCATGGACGTGCTCGAGGTGGCCAAGGAGCCCGTTTCGGGCAGCGCACTTGCCCGCGAGGTTGGCGTGAGCCGTCAGATCGTGGTTCAGGATATTGCCCTGCTGCGTGCCGATGGGCACGATGTCGTGGCCACCAACCGTGGTTATGTGCTGCAGGAGGCCCCCAGCAGCCCCGCCGTGCCCACGCGCTTGGTCAAGGTTCGCCACAGCGTGGAGCAGGCAGGCGATGAGCTCACGAGTATCGTCGACGCCGGAGGCGCCGTGCTCAACGTGATCGTCAACCATCGCGTGTACGGCAAGATTACGGCCGACCTGGACATCCGCAACCGGCGCGATATCGAGCGCTATCTGCACGACATCGCCAGCGGCAAGAGCTTCCCGCTGCTGACGGTGACCAGCGGCTATCACTTCCATCGCATTGCGGCGGAGGACGAACAGACCCTCGACGAAATCGAGGCGATGCTCAAGGAGAAGGGCTACCTTGCCGATTTAATGCCCTACGAGGATGATTTGTCCTAGCCCGACACCGTCTTTATAAGTTGCGGTGAAATAGTTCCTACAATCGGCACCTAAGCAATGAGCCAGGAACTATTCCACCGCAACTGCCCACACATGCAAAAGGAGGCCTCCGCGGCGATGCGGAGGCCTCCTTTTTTGTGCACGGTGTACTTTTGAGTGTGCAAGTGGGGGAGTTGTTACTCCTCGACGATCTCGGTGATCGCGCCGGCGGGGCAAGCGTCCTGGCAAGCGCCACAGGCGACGCAGGAGTCCTCGTCAGCGACGGTAGCGACGTCCTGGAGCTCCAGAACGCCAGCGGGGCAGGAGTCGACGCAAACGCCACAAGCGATGCACTCGTCGGCATCAATT
>JAXKFZ010000315.1:0-1907 GCA_036550635.1 Collinsella sp.
CAAAAAAGACGGCCCCGAAGGACCGCCTTTCGCATCGATTTGCACGCACGGCAAGCACCGCCGCAATTCGCCACTAGTCGCGACGGCCGAGGATGTTCAGAATGCGCAGGAACACGTTGATAATATCCACGAACAGGTTAGAGGCCATGAGCACGGCGTTGGGCAGCGTAGGCGGCACCGTCGTGGCAACATAGGTGTCGTAGCCAATAAAGCCAGCGAACACCACAATCACGATCAGGTCGGTGATGGACTGCGAAACGCCCATGAACATCAGCACGATCTCAACCAGAATAGTGGCGAGCAGAATACCAAAACCGATGCCATACACACGCTGGAAAAACTTGGGGAAGGTCACGCCAAGCGCGCCAAAGACAAAGGTGATGGCGGCCGTGGCGATAAAAGCGGTGTTGATGGTGGGCAGGTCATAGTTGGCAAGGCCAAACGACGCGGTCAGGCCAAAGGTACTCGCAAAGATTACGTAGCCCACAAGGGACAGGCCCACGGACTGCTTGCTGGCGGCGGCCGACATCATGACCATGCCGACGATGGTCAAAATAAACGAGCCAAAGACCAGCGGCAAGGCGGCGCCGCTCATCATCATGCGCGCAAACGACATGGTGCTCGTAAAGTAGGCGCCGGCGCCCATGGCGCAAAAGCCCAAGAAGATCAGGGCAGACATGGCGAGATTGTACGCGCGCGGCGACATCTCCTTGGCGCGGCTTGCGCCGCTCTCGACGGGGCCGTTCTGATAGCCCTGGATATCGTTCATACTTCGTCCTTTCAAAAAGCGCACGACAGCGCCGTAGGTAACAAGATTCCTGCCATTGTACCCGAATGCCGCACGTCCTTACCTACGGCGCTCGCCCTCAAGCGTACGATCAAAGGCCCAGACCCACCAACGCATCACGTGTGTCTGCGAGCCGTCTGCCCGCTCGCGCGTCTGGTCCTCCAGATACAACTCGGTCGCGTGCCCGCCAAAACGCACCTTATATGTTGCCGTACGGATGCCGTAGACCATCAGGCCAAACCCGGTGGTCGAGATAATTTCGTCGATCGTAAAACAACGGCCGTCGACCCAGCAGACGGTGACCGGCACGACCTGTCCGCCCGCGAGGATGCGGGCCACGACGTCCACATACTGCTTGTGCACGCGCCGAGTTTTGCCGTCTGTCTGTCGATATTCCATGCCTCCTATTATCGAACGCATGTTTGTATGTTGTAAAGCGAACAGACTGTGGTTTTGGAGTGTCGTAGTAATCGCACGTGTCCGCATGGCGTGTTAGCAAAAAGAACACCCGCGGTCAACAGGGCTAATATTCAATTTTAGTGCCAAAAAGTCCACTTCTCCCATCAGAACTCGGTAAAGAGACCCGCAGGAGGTGATACGATTTATCATGTTATTGTAACGTGCCTGCAAACTTCGAGAAAGCCCATATATGGACGTAACGTTCTCAACCTTCCTCGGCCAAATTGTGTCGAACCCAGTCCTTGCCGTCACCGTGATCCTCGCGCTCGGCGCCATCTTCGTCAATGGATGGACCGACGCGCCCAACGCCATCGCGACCTGCGTCACTACGCGTTGCATGCCCGCCCGCGCCGCCATTCTCATGAGCGCCGCATTCAACTTCCTCGGTGTGCTCATCATGACGCACTTTAATGCGAGCGTCGCCAATACCATCTCGCATATCGTCGACTTTGGCGGAAACAGCACCATGGCGCTCGCCTGCCTGTGCGCGGCCCTGTTCTCCATCGTCGTCTACGGCGCCACAGCGTCGCGTTTTGGCATTCCCACCTCGCAAAGCCACAGCCTTATCGCCGGCCTGACCGGTGCCGCTATCGCCCTCGGCGGCGCGAGCAGCGTCAACGTCCACGAGTGGATGAAGGTCATCTACGGCCTGGCGCTCTCC
>JAXKFZ010000057.1:0-2348 GCA_036550635.1 Collinsella sp.
ATCATCTCCGAGGTGCGCGACCTGGTTGCCGGCGGTGTGCGCGAGATCGTGCTGATCGGCCAGGACACGGGCATCTGGGGTACCGACTTTGCCGACGAGGACGTCGCCGATGGCTCGCCGCGCAATCTGGCGCAGCTGCTGCGTGCCGTCGCCGAGGCCGTGCGCCCGCACAACGTCTGGGTCCGCGTGCTCTATCTGCAGCCCGAGGGCATGACTGACGAACTCATCGAGACGATTCGCGATACGCCCGAGGTGCTGCCCTATATCGATATCCCCGTGCAGCACTGCGACGCGCGCATTCTCAAGGCCATGCGTCGCTCCGGTTCGCGCCAGGAGCTCGAGGATCTGTTCCGCGACCTTCGCGAGCGCATCCCCGGCATCGTGATTCGTTCCACGGCCATGGTCGGCTTCCCGACCGAGACCGACGACGAGTTCCGCGACCTTATCGACTTTATGGACACCGTCGGCTTTGACTACACGAGTGTCTTTGCCTACTCGCGTGAGGAAGGCAGCCTGGCCGCCAAGATGGAGGGTCAGGTCGATGAGGAGGTTAAGCTCGAGCGCGCCCAGGAGGCCATGGACCTGGCTGAGTCGCTCGGTTTTGCCGCCACCGCCGCACATGTGGGCGAGCGCGCCCAGGTGATCGTCGACGGTATCGAAGAGACCGAGGATGGCGCCGAGCTGATCGGCCATGCCTGGTTCCAGGCGCCCGATTCTGATGGCGCGGTTCACTTGGACGCCAGCGAGGCGTCCGTGGGCGATATTCTGACGGTCGAGTTTACCGATAGCTTCTGCTATGAGCTTATCGGTCATGTTGTGGAGTAGGAGAGCGTCGTGGCTAACGAGAGCAATAAGGAACTGACGAGTGTTTGGACGCCCGCCAACATCGTGACGTGCGTTCGCATCGTCTTTATCCCGGTGTTCATGATCGTGTCGGCGCTTTCTCACACGAGTGTTGCCGGTACGGATTGGAGCACCTTCGACGGCCCGCTCGCCGCCGCTGCCTTCATTCTGTACGTGATCCTGTCGTGCACCGATAAGGTCGACGGTTATCTGGCGCGTTCGCGCAACGAGATCACCGACTTCGGTAAATTCTTGGACCCCATCGCCGATAAGCTGCTCGTGTTCTCGGCCCTGCTGCTGTTCTTGGATTTTGGCGCGGTGACCGTGTGGTCCGTGTTCATTATCCTGTTCCGTGAGCTTCTGGTGAGCGCCCTTCGCATGGTTGCGAGTGCGGCCGGTGTGGTCGTTGCGGCCGATAAGCTCGGCAAGTACAAGACGGCGACTACGATGGTTTCCATCTGCGGCTATCTGTGCGTCTTTGCGTTGTCTGGCCTTAACCTGGCCCCGGTGGCGCTGACGCTCGGTATCTATGGCGTCTCGCGCTTCCTGTACGCCGTGGCCGTTGTCTTGACCGTTATCTCGGGCGCTCAGTACTTCTGGAACTGCCGCAAGATCGTCTTTTCGGTCTAGGTTCCTGGTAGACATGACGGAATCATTTGAGCAAATTACCGCGCACAATGAAGACCTTGCACGCGATATTGTCGAGCGTGCAAGCGTTCGTGGTGCGACGGTTTCGACGGCTGAATCTCTGACAGCGGGCATGATCGCCTCGACGATTGCCGATATCCCTGGCGCCTCGGCGGTGCTGCGCGGCGGTGCGGTGACGTACTGCGACGAGATTAAGCATCGCGTGCTCGGCGTTGAGCAGGAGACGCTCGACCGCTATACCGCGGTGTCGTACCAGACGGCGCGGGAGATGGCTACCGGTTCGCTGGAGCTGTACCAGAGCGATATTGCCGTGAGCGCGACGGGCTATGCCGGCCCCGGTGGAGGCACCGAGGACGATCCGGCTGGAACCTTTTATATTGGCTGGGCGTATCGCTCGGCCGATGGGGGAGCGCCGGTCGTGGACTCCATTCGTTGTCACTATGAGGGCGATCGTTCATGTGTTCGTGCCCATGCGGTCGCGGAGGCACTGGATCGCATTGTCTGCTTGCTCGATTCTATGGAATAGACGTGTTTTAAGGGGCCTCCGGGCCCCTTAATTGTGGAGATAGGGACCTCTGGCGAATTTGCTTTTTGTGCAGGTAGTTTGTGTATTCTTGTTTGTCTTTCCTTGCATGGTTCGCCTGCGGTCAAGTTTTTGGTCAGTGTTTGGTCGGCGTTTGGTTGGGTTTTGGAAAGGTCGGCTGTATATGATTTATCTGAACGGTTGACCACGAACAGCCGTTCGTTTATTATCGATGCAGGTTGTTAAGAGGAGGGCTATTCATGGCCAAGAATTCAGGTCCCGTACGTACCGTTCATGCTCGCACGACGGGTAAAGAGCGCGATGAGATGATCGC
>JAXKFZ010000316.1:0-2027 GCA_036550635.1 Collinsella sp.
CTTGATAAAGGAGGCCAGGCGATTAATGGTTTTCATGCTGCCTCCCTATGCCGGCTGACGGTCGAGGCACGCGTCCCACATTTGGTCGCGCTCCTCTTGGCTAATGCCCTTGAGTGTCTTGTCGATGAGCTTAAGCAGCTTGTCCGAGCCCTTGCGGCAACCGACATTTGCCGTGACCTCCTGCTTAAAGCCCTCGCCCTCGGCAAACTGGATGGGGACGATACCGGGATTTTGGGCCATATAGCCCTTCTCGTTCTCGGTGTTGTAGGTCACGGCGTCGCACGTGCCCTGCAGCAGGTTCGAGAACACCGTGGGGACGGAGTCGACCGGGTTCTTGTGCACAACGCCCGGAATCTCGTCGATGACGGTGTCGAGCATGGTGTCCTTTTGGCCGAGTACCGTGGCACCGCTAAAGTCGCTGAGCTTGGTGGCGTTTTGGTAGGGGGAACCCTCTTTTACGAACAGGCCAAAGTAGCCAATGAAGTACGGGTCGGAAAAGCCGACCGACTCCTCGCGCTCGGGCGTGGCGCTCATGCCGGCAATGATGAGGTCGATCTGGCCGTTGTTGAGCGAATCGATAAGGCCCGAGAAGCTCTGCTTGACGGCAACGGGCTCGCCACCGAGGGCCTTGCAGACGATCTTGGCGATCTGCACGTCGTAGCCATCGGCATAGGCGCCCTGCACGTTGTCGATGGGGATGGTGTACTCGCTGGCTTCGGAGACCTGCCAGTTGTACGGGGCGTAGGCCGCCTCCATGCCGATGCGGATCTTGTCCTTGCCGATCACGGAATCGGACAGGTCGTCGCGACCGCCGCCCGTCGTGGGCTGAACTACTTCCAGCGTGGAGGGGCGCTGGCAACCGGCAAGTGTGCCGGCGACGACAGAAGCGCTCGCAGCGAGAGCGCTACCCAAAAAGATGCGACGGCTGCATACCGGCTGTGGATGCGCGTCGCGTTGATGGGGAGAATGCATAATCTGCCTTCCCTGTTGAATCGTATGCTGACGAGTTAACAGGATATACGCCAGCGACCAGCAGCGCAGCACAAGCTCGAAAAATTAATAGACACACGGTAGTCATTGGGGACGTCGATGTTTTGGCAATGCCGGCGAGCGACGTCCAGAGCGAACAAGTGGCATGAAAAAGGCAAGGCATGACCAGAAGGTCTATGCCTTGCCTTATGAATGACAAATTATCGCTCTGGACGGCGCGCAGCATCGACCGAGCGGCGGAACCTCTAGAGCAAGGTGACGCTAAAGCTGCGTTTATCGGTAGCGCCGGGAGCCAAGGTGATGGTGTTGACCTTGTGCTCAAAGATGTCGTCCTCGGTGTCCATGGTGGTGTGACCGGTCCAGGGCTCGAGCGCCACAAACGGAGCGTCGTTGGCGGCAGACCACACGCCGATGTACTTAAAGCCCTCAAAGTCGATCTTGACGCCGTGGCCCGACTTGCGGCCGCGCAGCGTGAGGGTGGAGCCCGGGGTATCGGTGAACATGATGGCGTCGTTATCGAAGCTGCGATGCGTGATGGGCAGCACGTCCGAGTTATCGGGAGCCTTGTAGCTGCCCTCGAACGTCATAAGACCGTCGGGCGTGATGATAGGGGCCTCGTTAGTCCAAGCCTCGGTAAACGCCAGCTCGTAATCCTCGAATGCCTCGTCCTCGGCACCGGGAGCCGGCACGTTAAAGGCAGGGTGACCGCCCATCGAGAACGGCAGATCCACGTCGCCGGTGTTGGTGACGGCAAAGGTCTGGGTGAGCGTAGCGTCGCCGGTGAGTGCATAGGTCATGTTGAGCTTAAAGTGGAAGGGAAAGGCCTTGAGCGACTCGGGCGTGTCGGTGATCTCGTAGGTTACCGAGGAGCCGTCCTCCGAAACCTCGACCAGCTTGTGCTCGACGATGCGCGCGAGTCCGTGGCGCGGCATCTCGCAGGTGCCGGCCGCAGACGTTGCCGTGTTGTTGCGCAGCGAACCCACAATGGGGAACAGGATGGGCGCGTGCTTGCCCCAAAAGGCGGGGTCGCCCTGCCA
>JAXKFZ010000317.1:0-13236 GCA_036550635.1 Collinsella sp.
AGAGGCCCTTTTGGGCGACCATAAAGATGAGCGCGGCAACGACAAGCGTCACGAGCGCTACGCACGCGCCCGTGACGCCCAGGCCCACGTTCTCAAGGTCGCGCTTTGGCAGCTGTTTTGCCATTGCAAACCTTTCCGGGGGCGATTACTTATTTAGCGGAGACCTTGCCGCTGGCGTCCTTGACGACCTTCATGGCAGAGACGGGAATGAAGCCCTGCTCCTCGACGAGCTTTCCCTGGACGTCGTCGGAAAGCATGAACTCCAGGAAGGCCTTGGTAGCCTCGTCGGCGTCCTTAGCGCAGTACATGTGCTCGGTCGCCCAGATCTTAAAGGAGTCGTCGGTGACGTTTGCGCTCTTGGGCTCGACGCCCTCGACCTTGATGGCGTTGAACTTGGAGTCATCGAAGTGCGAGAAGTCGAGGTAGGAGATGGCGTTGTCGGTGCTGCCCATCTGAGTCTGGACGTCGCCGGACTTGTCGAGCTCGGCGTCGCCCTTAAAGTCGACGGTCTCGTCGCCAAAGACGGCGGCCTCGAAGGTGGCGCGGGTACCGGAGCCGGCCTTGCGGTTGAGGACGACGATGGTGGCGTCGTCGCCGCCGACCTCCTTCCAGTTGGTAATCTGACCGGAGAAGATACCCTTGAGCTGCTCGAGGGACAGGTCGTCGACCTTGACGTTCTTGGAGACGACGGGGCCCATGCCCACGACGGCGACCTCGTGGTCGACGAGGTTCTTGACTTGATCGGCCTCAAGCTTGGTCTCGGCGAAGACGTCGGAGTTGCCGATGGTGACGGTGCCGGCGGCGACAGCGGTCAGGCCCTTGCCCGAACCGTTACCCGAGCCGGAGACGGAGACATCGGGGTTGGCGTCCATGAACTTCTCGGCAGCGGCCTCGACGAGAGCCTGGAACGAAGAGGCACCGTCGTAGGTCACCTCGCCGGAGACGGACTCGGCAGCAGCGGCGCTACCCTTGTCGGCGGCATCGGATGCGCCGGAGCCGCCGCACCCAACGAGGCCGAGACCGACGATGCTGGCAAGACCACCAGCGAGGCCGAGGAACTGACGACGAGAATTAGCCTGATCGAGCATGATCTTCCTTTCATACATGCGATTCGCGGGCACCCTGCCCGCTTTGCTGTTTGGAAAGATACGGCCTCGATCGGGCAGTGCCCGCGCCAACTGCGGTTTCTTACGGTCATTTGATAGACCCTTACCGCAAGCGCGGCTCGGCTTTACAAACGAATAACAATCCAGCGCCGAACATGGCGCACCTTTTACACCAGAGGAAGGTAGTTGTTGGGGACGTTCTTAAACGACTAGTCGTTGGGGACGTTCTTGTTTGACTAGTCATTTAAGAACGTCCCCAAGGACTACCTTGGAAACCCCGCAGGTTGAGCATAAGTCAGCGAAAACGCCCCTAAGCGAGCAAGGTGACGTGAAAGAGGAGGGAAGCGTACTTTTGTACGCGACCGACGATTGAACGTCAGATTGCCGCTTGGGGGCGTTTGCAGCGTCGACTGGTTACGCGGTTTGGTAAAACCGCGTAACCCTAAAGCTCTAATTCATTCAAACGGAGGATCGCAACAATATAGATCTTGAGCGCCTGCTTGAGCTGTTCCTCGTTGGCGCACTCGTTGGGGCCGTGCATCTGGCCGCCCCATGCGGGCAGCTCCAGGCCGGTCTCCTCGGGGCCAAACGAGACGGCGCGGGCAAAGTTGCGCGCGTACGTGCCGCCGCCCATGGCAAAGGGCTCGGCATGCTTGCCGGTGAACTCGTTATAGGTATCGATAAGCGCCTTCACGGCCGGATCGTCGGCAGACACCGAGAACGGCACCTTCGCACGACCCACACGGCACGTCACGCCAAAACGGCCCACGAGCGGCTCGAGCTGCTCGCGGATGGTATCGGCACTCGTGCTATCGGGGAAGCGCACGTCGATGACCTGCTCGATATGGCCATCCGCCACACGGATGACGCCAGCGTTGCAGGTAAGCGGGCCAAACGCTGGGCTCGTCGCGTCGATACCCAGGCCGCGACCATAGGCATCCGCATGCACAAAGGCCAGGAACTTGACGAACTCGTGCTCGGCAGGCGTCAGCAGGCGCTCGTCGCGTGCACCAAACGCGTCCTCGGCCTCGCGCAGATACGACACGATCAGGCCGACGGCGTTGATGGTGCCCTCAGGCATCGAAGCGTGACCGCCAATACCGTGGGCGAAAATCTGCGCATGCCCGTTATCGAGTGTCGTGATCTCAAGGCGGTCGGCGTTCTCGACCGGCGCCGGCAGCTCATCGGCGGCAATCGCGAGCTCGCAGATAGACTGCGACGGAATGGCGTTGCTCGCCTCGGCACCGCTCCAGGACACAATGCGCCCGCCGTCGATCTTGGGGCTCACGAACGTCGCCCCAAACTGGCCCTTCTCAGCATTGCAGACCGGGAACTCGGCATCGGGCGTAAACAAAAAGTCGGGGTCTGCGTTGTTCTCCAGATAATGGTGAACGTCGGACATGCCCACTTCCTCATCGCAGCCGAGCAGCGCGCGGAAGGTGTAGCGCGGAACAATGCCGTGCTTGAGCAAGTAGGCGCCGGCGTAGAGTGACAATACCGCCGGGCCCTTGTCGTCAATCACGCCGCGACCGAGCAGCCAGCCCTCGCGGCGCTCCATGGTGAACGGGTCGGTGTTCCAGCCAGGGCCGGCGGGAACCACGTCCACGTGGCAGATAGTCGCGAGCTGTTTGTCGCCGCGGCCCGGGATATCGGCGATTCCCACATAGCCCTCGTCGTCGCTCGTCTGATAGCCGAGCTTCTGCGCGATGCCGAGCGCGCAATCGAGCGCGTCACGGACCGGGCGGCCAAACGGCGCGCCGGGCTCCGCATCGGCAGAAACTGCCACGGACGGATAACTCACCAGCTGCTCGATATCGGCGACGACATCCTCCCAGACCTCGTCGACATACTCGGCAACGCTCTGCTCCACCTGATTCATGGACGACCTCCTTACCAATGAGCGGCGAGCGTGCCCGCCCCTCACATCAAATACCTATATAGCGAAAAGTTTAGCAAGCTCGGCCACCGAGTGCACCACTGCATCGGCACCCGCCGCCTCGTGCTCGCCCGGCGCCGCCGCGCCCGAATAGATACCAATGCACGGCACGCTCATCGCGTGCGCGCCCTCGACGTCGTTAAAGCGATCGCCGATCATCACGGCATCGCCCGCGGCCGCACCCAAGGCCGCCAACGCGTCGCGGACCGAATCGGCCTTGGTCTCGCGCCCCTGCGGCGGATTCATGCCAACCACCGCCTCAAACTGAGAAAGTCCCAGCTCTCCCACCATGTCAACGCACTTTGCCTCCATGCGCGACGTCGCCACGGCCAAGCGCTTGCCCTGGGCGACCAACCCATCCAGCAGCTCGGGGATCCCGTCAAACACGGGATACTCCTCCGGTCCCAGCTCGTCAAAAAAGGCGCGGTACTCGTCGGCCACCACAAGCGACTCCTCGCGGGAGAAGCCATAAAAGTCGTGAAAACTCTTCCACAGGGGCGGCCCGATCATGCGACGCAGGTCACCCATCTGCGCCTCCGAAAACCCGCGTGCAGCCAGCGTCTTGCGCGTCGAGGTCATCACCGCCCGACCCGTATCGGCCACCGTGCCATCAAAATCAAACAGCACGACCGGCCGTTTGCATATCTCCAGCGCCTCCATCGGCATCCCTCTTCCCCAGTTGACGATTTCCACACCGACACTTCAAACTGTTGACTATTCAACAATTGAACCTAGAAATGTGGAACGACTCCACTATACTTGTCGCACTTTGCTCTCAGAAGGCGGCGCCGTCGCGCCCCAACGAAAGGTGCAATTATGTCTTTTGCCATCATAACCGACTCCACGTCGGACATCTCCCCCGCCCGCGCCCAAGAGCTCGGCATTTACGTGATTCCGCTGCATGTGATTATCGAGGGCGAGGACCTGCTCGACCAGGTGCAGATTACCGCCCAAGAGTACGTCGCCCGCATGGCCGGCTCCGAGCAGCTGCCGCACACCTCGCAGCCGAGTGCCGGCGAGTTCAAGGAACTCTTTGACCGCGTGCGCGCCGACGGCCACGATAGCGCCATCTTTATCTCGCTGTGCAGCGAGTGGTCCGCCTGCTACGCCAACGCCAGCCTGACGGCCGAGACGCACGAGCTCGACGTGCGCTGCATCGACTCGCGCACCGGCTCGGGCGCCGAGGGCCTGCTGGTGGAGTACGCGCTGGCCATGCGCGAGGACGGCCGCAGCCTGGACGAGACCGAGGCGCAGATCCGCGCGACGCTGCCCGACGCCCACCTGCTGCTGATTCCCCGCACGCTCGAGAATCTCGTTAAGAACGGCCGCGCGCCCAAGCTCGCCGGCCAGCTCACGCAAATGCTCAACATTCGCCTGGCCGTTTCGCCGGAGTGGAAATCGGGCGAGATCAAGGCCATAAAAAAGGGCCGCGGTGCCAAGCGCATCGTTACCAACACCATGGCCGATTGCCTCGCATTTTTGGCCGAGTATCCGGGCTCCAGCGTGCGCGTGCTCACGACCGGCGCCGCCGAGGAGCAGGAGCTTGTCAACGAGGCACTCGCGGGTCAGGATTACGTAGACGCCGGCACCGGCCCCATCGGCTGCACCATCGCCACCCACGTAGGCGTCGACGCCATCGCCATCAGCTACTGCCCCCGCTACCAGCCAACTCACTAGGGACGCCCACATCAGTTGCGGTGGAATAGGGACTGTTTTTGGCTTATTAGCCGCCAATCAATCCCTATTCCACCGCAACTTAGAAGCAGTTCATTTGGGACGGGGCTAAAAAGACTGGTATCAAACGTTTCAGACCAGTCTTTTAGCCCCGTCCCATTTTACCTACCCTACATCAGCCCGCTCAGGGCGATGTCGACGGCTTCGTTGAGGTCGTCGGTGATGTGGACAAGGTCTGGATCGAGTGGGCTGATCATGCCGGCATCCATCACCGGGCCGTTGAGCCAGTCGAACAGGCCCCTCGCGGTACCCACTGGACAAAAAATGGCAAATATGAGTACCGCCACCAAATTAGTAGCAGCAAAATCTCGCCGGAATTGATCATTTCGATCAATTCCACGTCTTGCCAAGGCTCAAAATTCCGTGTTTAGTGGGTTAGATATATAGAATAATGTGGAATTGGTATTCTATTCTTACCAAATGTTATGAGACTACATTAACAACAGTACTCATATTTGACGTTATTTGACCACGGAGTCATTCGAGGACCCCTCCCCACGCCGCCAACACGCCCCATAGCCGCCAAAACACCTTTAACAACAGCCGCCGCACGTTTTGGCACCGGCTAATTGCCACTCACGGATCGGTACCCCACTATTACCGAACCAAAATCGAAGTCGCATATCTCATAAAGCTGAAATGACGTACCCTCATCCCAATGAACGCTGACAAGAATGGCATTCAAATGAGCAACGCCGTGCATCAATACGCCCTTTTCGGGAACGCCTTATTCAAACTCAATAAAACGGTTGTCCACGCTTCAGATCCGCGTAAGCAGATCGTAATCTGTAGCAACGGTCCAGACATCCGTTACGCAACACTCGAAGAATGGGACAAAGCCGGCAAATCTTTCGGCGAACGTGCACAGACCGAGGGCATCGTTACCAGCGCGAGCCCAGCGCGCGACAAACTCGAGCTCTTTCGCAATCTTTTTACCGGCCGCAAAGATGTGCACGCTCACGGGTATCGCAGAAAAGACGGGGGCATCGGCTATACACCCGCCTGCGCAAATGAGTGGAAGCCAGGCATTTGCCCCAAAGCAAACCATCACAGAATTAAATGCGCTGAATGTCGCAGCCGCACATTCCTTGAGCTGAACGATGCCGCCATTATCGCCCATTTCAAAGGCAGCGACGACAGGCTCCGGGACGTCATAGGTCAATATGTTCTCGACAAAGACTGCAACACAAATGTCCTTGTCATTGATTTTGACAAAGCCGATTGGAAAGAAGCGACAAACGCTATCAGGCTTGTCGTAAAAAACCATGGAATTAACGCTGCGGTCGAGCGATCAAGGTCAGGCAACGGCGCGCATATCTGGTTTTTCTTCCTAGAACCTATAAACGCAAAGACAGCACGAGATTTCGGTAGCTGCCTTATCGCCGAAGCAGCGGCACTCAACAAGACAATCACCTTCGAAGCCTTTGACCGAATGATACCCGCGCAGTCCACCATTCCTGAAGGCGGCTTTGGAAATCTCATTGCGCTGCCCTTTCAGGGAAAAGCGCAGCGGGAAGGAAACAGCGTATTTGTTGACGAACGATTCGAGCCCTTTCCCGACCAATGGCTTTACCTTTCGCAAATCCAACTAATCTCGCGTGCGACGGTGGATCGTCTGATCGAGGACACCAAAAACAAACCGCTTGGAATAGCAACAGCTGCAGCGACAAACAAAACCAGGCGCAATGTCCAAAAGCCACGAAAGCGGCTCCCGCTCACGCCACGAGACTTCCCCTCGAACCTGCTCGTCACACAAGCCGATATGCTCTACATCCCCGAAAAGTCTCTGAGCCCGGCAGCTCAAATGGAAATCCGCAGGCTTGCGACATTTGCCAACCCGGAGTTCTTCCGTGCGCAATCTATGCATCAATCAGTATTCGGCAAACCGCGACTCATAGACCTCAGCGAACTTAGAGATGGCCGCGTCGCGATTCCCAGAGGCTGCAAAGCCCAACTTGAGCAGCTGATTCAAGAAGCCCACGTTACTGCCCATTATTCAGACGAACGTAGCACAGGCAATCCAATTGAGATGGCATTCAAAGGGACCCTTCATCCCGAACAGCAAATTGCCGCCGACCAGATGCTTGAATACGAAGACGGAATCATGTCTGCGCCAACGGGCTTCGGTAAAACCGTCATCGGAGCTTATCTTATTGCCGCCGTTGGTCTTCCGGCGCTCGTCATTGTTCCAAAGACCGCGCTCATAGCCCAATGGAAATCGCAGCTCGAACGATTTCTCGACATTACGGACACCAGAGAGCCGGTCCGAACGCCAAAAGGACGAATCAGCAAAAAGCAACCTCCCCTTATTGGACAAATCGGAGGGGGCAAAACCGCCGTCAGCGGCCTTATCGACGTCGCTTCCTTTCAGTCGCTATCTGGCAAAGACTCCCAAACCGGGGAGCCGATAGTTAAGAACCTTGTTCGTAATTACGGCCTCATTATCTGCGACGAATGCCACCATGCTGCCGCGCCACAGCTCGAGCTCGTCCTCAAGTCCGCTCCAGCCAAATATATATATGGCCTCTCCGCGACACCCGAGCGCTCCGACGGACTCACGCGGGCGCTCTCGATGCTCTGCGGCCCGCTTCGCTATGTCATCGATCCAAAAACGCAGGCAATTCAGCAGGGCATCCAGCGCATCGTTCGACCGAGATTTACCGGCATTCGGCTATCCGCCTACGAGCCGGATGCAAGCTTCAATCAGATTCTCGATATGCTGTGTGCACATGCGGCAAGAAACGAATTGATTGTCGATGACGCCCTCGAAGCAGCGTCAAACGGTCGACATCCGCTCATACTATCCAAAAGGAAAAAGCATGCTGAGGAACTGTTCAGGTTGCTTAATGATCGCAGACACGAGCCCATACTCTTAACCGGAGAAATCGGCGCCAAAGAAAGAAAAGCGATACTGAACAGTCTTCCCGGCTTTGAGCATGAACATCGAATCATCGTCGCCACCGAAAGCCTTCTGAGCGAGGGCTTCGATCTGTCCTACCTTGACACCCTTTTCATTGCCACGCCGATATCTTGGGACGGCAGCGTAACGCAGCAGGTGGGCAGACTGCATAGAAGCCACGAGGGCAAGCAACAGGTTGAGATATTCGACTACATTGACCTGTCGATACCCATGCTCGCCCGCATGTACCAGAAAAGACTCAAGACGTACGCCAAGTTGGGGTACGAAATTTATTCAGCAGAGGACAGCGAGCAACCCGATTACAACATTCTCATAGAGCCGGCAAACGCTATTGAGGCATTAATTAAAGACATCACCGGTGCCACAAAGAGTGCCTTCATAGCCGCATCCTACGCATCCGCCGCATGCCTCACGAAACTCACCACCACACTCGCAGGCGCAGCCGCCCGTGGGATTACCCTTGAGGTTTATGTTGCCTCACCTCCGCGCGATGACGCGAAAGCGATTTTTGCCGAGATGAACGTCGACTATTCCGTCAAGGCCAAAGGGCGGCTGTGCGCGGCCGTGATTGACGAGGAAACTGTCTGGTACGGGACTATCCCGCTGCTGGCATTCCCCAAGAAAGAAGACCGCAGCATCCGTTTCAAAAGCAACGAAGTCGCCGCTGAGTTTTTGAGCGAAATCCAGCAATGAGGAGAACCGGGGGCCGCAGCAGCGAACGGGGCGCGCCTATCAGTTGCGGTGAAATAGGGACTGTTTTTGGCCAATCGACCGCAAATCAATCCCTATTCCACCGCAACTTGGAAATCGGCGATCAGCCCAGCGGACCCTGAAACAGCTCCTGATGAGTGCCCATTCTCACCAGCCTAATCACTGGGTTAGTCTTATGGGGAAGATAAAGAACGACCACATCGACCAAGCCATCGGATAGGTGGAAATCGATGTGGCCGTTGTAGTTTCCGCCCGGGTTTGAGAGCTCGTGGGCGCCATACTCCGCCGGAAGTGACCCATGAGCCACAAGCTCCGCAACCGCCGCTTTAAACTCACTTTTTAGCTGCGGATGCATGCGCATCGTTCGTTTGTAGTCCACCTTAAATTGAGCCTCGACTTTAATCTCGAACATCGCTATTCCTCATCGAGGAATGACATAAGCTCATCAGCGTTATTGAATGACAGGCTATCGTCCGGCAAAATCCCCAACTCATGAGCCTCGGCGATCACCATGGCACGCCTCGTCGCCTCGTTGGGCACCTCCGCCCTTCCTACAATCTCAAAAGGAATCTTTCGCTGATTTACCAGCTGCCGAACGGCAAGATTGAGATAGGAATTGAGGCTGAGGCCGACCGAATCCAAGAACTCAGTCGCCTGCTCCTTGAGCCCCTCTTCGATTCGAACCGTCGTAGGCTTAACTGTTGCTGTAGACATTTGCGACCTCCTCGCCCTCGTCTTTTACACCAGTATACCCAATATAAATGGCAATCTGATGTTAGATAACATCAGATTGCCATGCGTATTCATGTCGCGTGAGCACGATTGATCTACATCAGCCCGCTCAGGGCAATGTCGACGGCCTCGTTGAGGTCGTCGGTGATGTGCACGAGCTCGGGATCGAGCGGGCTAATCATGCCGGCATCCAGCACCGGACCGTTAAGCCAGTCGAATAGGCCCTGCCAGTACTCGCTGCCTACCAGCACAAGCGGCATGCGCTTGACCTTGTGCGTTTGCACCAGCGTGAGCACCTCGAACATCTCGTCGAGCGTACCAAAACCACCGGGAAACACAATGGCACCCGAGCTGTATTTGACGAACATGGTCTTGCGCACAAAGAAGTAGCGGAAGTCCATACCGAGGTTCACATATTTGTTGAGCCCCTGCTCGTGCGGCAATTCAATGCCCAGGCCAACTGACTTGCCGTTGACACTCGCCGCTCCCCTGTTGGCCGCTTCCATGATGCCGGGGCCGCCACCGGTGATAACCGCCACGCCGCGCTGAGCAATCTTACGGCCGACGGTGCGCGCCGCCTTGTAGGCCGGGTCCGTCTTGGGCGTGCGGGCGCTGCCGAAGATGGTCACTGCGGGTCCGAGCTCGGCCAGCGCGCCAAAACCATCGACAAACTCGGCCTGGATGCGCAGCACGCGCCACGGATCGGCATGCAGCCAGTCGGTCGACTCCTCGGGCGCCAGCAGGTTGGCGTAGGTGTTGTCCTTAGGAATCATGGGGCCGCGCATGACCACGGGGCCGCGGCGGTACGTCTCGTCGTAGGCAGGCTCGCCCTCGACGTTCTCATTCTTAATCATGGGTACTCCTATCGAGAAAAAGAAAAGCGGGCGGGGTCGACGCCATGCGCCAAACACCCGCCCGAACATCAACTATTCGGTATGGTACCCACGATGCATCAAGTGCTTGCAAGCTATCGGTCAGCGGTCGCGCAGCCGGTGTCAGCAAATGTGACGAGCGGTTGCCGCTCAGCCTTTGCCATTGCCCACGCTCTGCAAGCGTGTCTGTCGCCCTTAGTAATCCACCGCCGCAGGGCTGTTCATCCAGTCGCTCACAAACGCGCCGTAGCGGCCCTCGATAATGGCCTGGCGGGCACGCTGCATAAGGTTGAGCAGGTAGTAGATGTTGTGCATCGAAAGCAGAATGCCGCCGAGCATCTCCTTCTGCGTGACCATGTGACGGATGAGCGCGCGGCTGTAGCCGCCCGTGCACACCGGGCAGGTGCAGGTGGGGTCGATGGGGCCGTCGTCGTGCGCAAAGCGCGCGTTGCGGAAGTTAAGGCGACCCTCGCTGGAGAACGCCGTACCCATGCGGCCCGTACGCGTCGGCAGCACGCAGTCGAACATGTCGATACCCACGCCCACACCGCGCACGAGGGTGGTGGGGTTGCCGACGCCCATCAGGTAGCGCGGCTTGTGCTTGGGCATGTACTCGCTTACGAGCGGTGCCAGGGTCTCGAACATGGTCTCGTGGTCCTCGCCCACCGAGTAGCCGCCAATGCCGTAACCGGGGAAGTCGCCGCACTCCTCCAGATGGCGCAGCGAGCGCAGGCGCAGATCTAGGTGCATGCCGCCCTGAACAATGCCAAAGAGCGCCTGGTCGTCGCGGTTATGCGCCTTATAGCAGCGCTCGGCCCACATACTCGACAGCTCAACGGCGCGCTCAACGTAGGCGCGCGTGGCGGGATAGCCCGGGCACTGATCGAGCTGCATGCAGATGTCGGAGCCGAGCTTCATGGCGATTTCCATGTTGTCCTCGGGCGTCCAGAACACGTGGCGACCGTCGTAATCGTTGACGATGAAGCGCACGCCCTCGTCGGTGAGCTTGACGGCGTCGTTGTGGCTGAACACCTGGAAACCGCCCGAGTCGGTGAGGATAGGACCGTGCCAGTTCATAAACTTGTGCAGGCCGCCCAGCTCGGCGATAGTGTCCTCGCCGGGACGCATGGACAGATGATAGGTATTGGCAAGCACGATCTGGGCGCCGAGCTGTTTGACGGTCTCGGTAGGAATGCCCTTGACGTTTGCCTTGGTGCCCACGGGCATGAAGATTGGCGTCTCGATGTCGCCGTGCGGGGTGTGCAGCACGCCGGCACGCGCATGCGTCGTCGGGTCCTCGGCGATCAGGTCGAATTTAAAAAGGTTCTGGTCCATAAACTGGAACTCCTTGGTTGCGGTTCATACGCAGACCATTATACGGGCAACCAGCAAACCGCACCGACTCGACAGAAACTGATGCATTAAACGACTAGTCGTCGAGGACAATCTTCAGCGCCATCTTGCAAAGAAGTGTCCCAATCTGCCGGCACTTAGGGACTGTCCCCAAGTGCCGGCAAGAGTGTCCCTTATAGCTAGTCATTTAAGAACGTCCCCAACGACTACGAGATCATCTCCAACAGCCAAGGCAACGCCGATGCTCTGGCGACGTCAGCGAGCGGTCGCCAGGGCGAACAAATTGGCATGAAAAGAGGGCGGCATAGACCTTCTGGTCATGCCGCCCTCTTTGAATGACAAGTTGTCGCCCTGGTGACCGCGCAGCGTCGAGCCGTTACGCGGTTTGAAAAAACCGCGTAACCCCTAAGGCCGCTGGCCCATGCCACCCTCGAGGGTGACAGTCTCGCCGTTCATGTACTTAAAGTCGGGACCGCAGAGCTGAACGACAACGCGGCCGATTTCCTTCTCGACGTCGCCGTAGTGGCCTGCCGGCGGCATGTGGACATTGGCCTTGAACGCCTCGGGATAGGCATCCTGGAAGTTCTCGAGCGCAGCGGTCCAAGCAAGCGGACAAACGATATTGACGTTGATGCCGTCCTTGCCCCACTCGTTGGCGGCAACGCGAGTCAGACCACGGATGCCCTCCTTGGCGGCGGCATAGCTGCACTGACCATAGTTGCCAAACAGGCCGGCGCCCGAGGCAAAGTTGACCACGGAGCCCTTGGTCTCCTTCAGGTGCGGATAGGCCTTCTGCATGTACAGATAGGTGGCATACAGACCGGAATAAATGGCTAGGTTAAACTGATCCATGGTATGGTCGGCGATGGTCACACCCGAGGCGCTGGCCTGAGCATTGTTGACGACGGCGTCGATGCGGCCGAACTCCTCAATGGCCTTGTCGATAACGTTCTGGACGACAGCCTCGTTGTCCTGACCAGCCGAAACATCGGCCTGAACAGGCAGAACCTTGACACCGTACTCGGCCTCGAGGGACTCCCTGGCGGCCTCGAGCTTGGCGACGTTGCGGCCGGTGATAACGAGGTTCGCGCCCTCCTTTGCAAAAGCGATATCGATGCCGTAACCGATGGAGCCAGCGGAGCCGTCCTTAAGCGTGGCCTTGCCGCCGCCGGTGACGATCACGGTCTTACCAGTGAAAAGTCCCATATAAAGTCCTTTCAAATCGCGACGGGCGCACCCGCCGACTGCGCGCATCCAAATAAACGCGCCAAAAGCTGAAATGCAACTTTAACGGGTTCAAGTGAAAAATAAAGCCCATGGCAGGCGAACGGCGCAACGTCTTTCGGCGAAGGGAATGTCAAGTAAAAATTGGATAGAGTGGCCGAGTTTTTGCTATCGACGCGAGCCATCGAACACGTTTTGAAACTTTGCTGCGGCGCGCGGGAAGTCGGCGCGAGACTTTATCATAGGGTGACAAACAACGATGAGGAGCACATACCTATGACAGACGAGCTGGACCCCCAGACTCAACAGCATATTGATGATTCCGCAGACGTCACCGCAGATGCTGATGCTGTGACCTGCGATGATATTGACCTCGACGACCCCATCTTGGACGAAAGCGCTACGGCGGAAACCCCTGGCGCCGAAGATGCAGGCGAGCAAAACGACGATGCGCCCGCTCAGGACGACGACCCCGTACAGGATGCCGCTCCGCAAGCTGCGGGCCCTATCGAGGTGTCTTCGGAAGAAGAGCTCGATGCCGTCATGGACTCCATGATGGATGCCGTCAAAGCGATGAAAGACGCCGTCGCCGATGCCGATATTGATGCCGAGGAAGAGGAGGCCGCCGAGGCGGCCTCGACCTTTGTG
>JAXKFZ010000318.1:0-1900 GCA_036550635.1 Collinsella sp.
ATTTTGAGCGTAGAGCTTCCACGATGAATTGGCAAAGTTCATCTCAACCCACGCGAATACGCCGTCGCCGGCACGGACATCGTAGAATGCATATCCCGTGCCCTCGATAGGATCCTCGATTAATGTGGTAAGCGAGCCATCACCCAGGTTGAGCACACCGAGTGTGTTGGCGTGCAGCGCCGATGCGGGCGCCATCATCGCCGCGGCGTAATCGCCGTCGCAGTAGTACAGCAGCGTACCCAGAGGCAGCGTCCACGACGCCGCCGGCTCAAGATCGATGTCGACTGCCTCGTACTCATCCGTAATCGAGATGATCTTGGAATCGTCCTTGATAACCTGCGGCTCGCCGGCGGCATCATCGCTGGTGCCCGTTTTTTTCGAGCATCCGGCAAGCACCGTGGCAGCGCCCGCGGCAGCCCCACCGAGTACAAAGCCGCGACGCGATATTCCGTTCTTGATGTGATCGGCGATACCCATTAGGCGATCTCGGTGCGAGCGGCCTCGATAGCGCGTGTAAGCTGGTCGGCGCAGGAGGTCTTTTTCATACCGCAGGTATTACCGGCGAGAACCTCGATTACGCGATCGGCAGGAGCGCCCTCGACCAGCTTGGAGATAGCCTTGAGATTGCCGTCGCAGCCGCCGGTAAACTCAACGCCCATCACCTTGTTGCCGTCATCGGAAAGATCAAGGTGAATATTGCGAGCACACACGCCCTGAGGCTTGTAATCAAACGAAATCATGCGATCCCCTCTCAGAATGTTATTCGAGACGACTATTATCCCCGTCTTTCCCTAAATGCAACGAGGCGCTTTGCCGGCAACACACATTACCAGCAAAGCGCCCTAAAAAGCTAACGTTATGCCCGAACCTACTCGAAGCTCAGCTGCTCCAGACGATCAAAGACCGTGTCGATACGGGTGAGGAAGTCCCACGGATCAAAGATCTCGTCGAGCTTCTCCTGACTGACGGTGCAGCGCGGGTCGGCCTCGAGACGCTCCTTAAAGGTGGGGCCGGAGACACAATCCTGTACCTCGTGCCAGGTTGCCATAGCGTTCTCCTGCACAATGGCGTACGCGTCCTCGCGGGTGATGCCCGTGTCGACGAGGGCGAGCAGTACCTTGGAAGAGAAGATGAGGCCGCGGGTCTTATTGAGGTTGGCCATCATGCGGGCGGGATACAGTTGCAGGCCGTCGATAACGCGAATGAGGCACTGGAACATGTGGTCGAGGGCGATGAAGCTGTCGGCCTGGGCGACGCGCTCGGCAGAGGAGTGCGAAATGTCACGCTCGTGCCACAGGGCGACGTTGTCGAAGGCAACCTGCGCGTTGGCCTTCACGACGCGCGACAGGCCGCAGACCTTCTCCATGGTGATGGGGTTGCGCTTGTGCGGCATGGCGGAGCTGCCCTTTTGACCCTTACGGAACGGTTCCTCGGCCTCGAGTGTATCGGTCTTCTGCAGATTGCGAACCTCGGTAGCGATGCGCTCACAGGTGGCCGCGGTGGTGGCGAGAACGCCGGCGAGGTAGGCGTGATGATCGCGGCTAATAACCTGCGTGGACAGCGGGTCGTGAACCAGGCCCAGGTGCTCGCAGACATATTCCTCGACAAACGGCTCGATGGAGCTGTACGTGCCGACAGCGCCCGAGATGGCACCAAAGGCAACGTTCTTGCGGGCATCCTCAAGACGGTCCAGATCGCGCTTGAGCTCCCAGGCCCAAGAGCCAAACTTCATGCCAAAGGTCATCGGCTCGGCATGGATGCCATGAGTGCGGCCGGCGCAGAGCGTGTTGCGCTCCTCGAAGGCGCGACGCTTGCAAATCTCGCCGAGCTTCTTGACGTCCTCGATGATCAGGTCGCAGGCCTGGGTGAGCTGGTAGCACAGGGCCGTGTCGCCCAGATC
>JAXKFZ010000319.1:0-3794 GCA_036550635.1 Collinsella sp.
CACGCTTACGGTATCGTTTGGAGATATCGGCAAGGCCCTCGCCGTCGTGCTGCTGGTCATGCAGGTCGGCGGTTCGGGCGGTACGTTCCCCATCGAGATGACCGGCCCCGTGTTCCAGGCGATCTACCCGTTCCTGCCGTTCACCCATGGCATCAACGCCATGCACGCCGCCATGGCCGGTGCCTACCATATGGAGTACTGGGTTGAGTTGGGCATTCTGGCGAGCTATCTGATTCCGTCGCTGGCCCTGGGCGTCGTCTTCCGCCGCCCAGTCATCAAAGCCAACGACTGGATTATCGAAAAGCTGGAGTCGACAAAGCTAATTTAGTGCGGCAACGTTAACGCTGATGTAGCACTAATGCCAGCGAGCGAGCCGCATTTGCGCCAAGGTGACGTGAAATGAAAGGGCGCTGACCTTCTGGTCGCGCCCTTGAAATTGAACGTCAGATTGGCGTGAATGCGGCTCGCGCAGCGACGGCCGGTCCGCCGTTCGGTAGAACGGCGGAACAAAACGCTTTAGTGGGCTGGATTGCGATGCAACGCCGGTTGTTGCTACAGTAGCGGGGCGTACCGGGGGTCCGGTGCGCCCTGTTTTTATTTGACCATGAGGCGGCACGCAGCCATACGCGTGCGGACACCACGCCCAGATTGAGTGCGAGGATGTTCCATGGCCCAATACGCTGCCAACGAAATCGAAAACTTGCCCGATAGCCCCGTTGCTCGCGAGGACCTGGGCGCGGGCGGTATTCCCAGGGGCGCCGGCGCACGCTCCCCGCTGTTCTGGAAAGTTTTGCTACTTTCGGTGGCGGTCATCTGGGGCTACTCCTTTACCACTATGAAGGACGCACTCGGCACCATTCCGGTGTTCGAGCTGCTCTATGTACGCTTTCTGCCTGCAGCGTTGGTCATGTTTGCCGTCTTCCACAAGCGCATCACTGCACATTTCAACGCTCGCAATCTGATCGTTGGCCTGAGTATGGGCGTGCTCATGTGGGCGGCCTATGCGTTGCAGACGGTCGGTCTGGCATATACTACGGCGGGCAAGAATGCTTTTTTGACGGGCACGTATTGCATCCTCGTGCCGTTCGCGAGCTATCTTCTGAGCGGAGAAAAACTCACCCGCTATAACCTGGGCGCGGCACTGCTGTGCTTGGCGGGCATTGGCTTGGTGGCGCTCGATAGCGTCGAGTTCAACATCGGTGACGTCATTACGCTGGCAGGCGCGGTCTTCTTCGCCATCCAGATGGCGGTGACCGCCAAGTACGGTCGCAAAATGGACATCAACGTTATCACGTTTTGGATGTTTGTGGGCAACGGCGTGCTGAGCCTGGTCTCGTCGCTGCTATTCGAGACCCAGGCGCCTCTGTCCGTGTGGACGCCGAACTTTATCGGTGTGATGGCGTTTCTCTCGGTGGGCTGCACATGCGTGGCTCTGCTCATCCAAAACGTCGGCCTGGCGCATGTCCCGGCTTCGACGGGCTCACTGCTCCTTTCGATGGAGTCGCCTTCGGGCGTGTTGTTTTCGGTGCTGCTGATGGGGGAGGCGCTCACCTCGCGCCTACTCGCCGGCTTCGTGCTTATCTTCCTGTCGATTATCTTGAGTGAGACTCACTTCGATTTTTTGCGCAAAAAGCCGCGCCCGCAATTGTAAACAACTTGTTGCGCCGCCCTCCCGGGGCGGCATTTTTTATGCGTCGCCCTTAAAGTTGTACCTTGCACTTTATGCTATCAAAGTGCTTGCTGCAAAAACGTTACTGGAGGGCATCTATGGCACCAGCTTTGTCCGATTTTCAACCGCAACCAGCGCCCAAGGCTACCGCAGCGGCGCAGGCCGCTATCGGTGACGGTCTTGTTGCAGAAGCTCAGACTTTTGCAGACGAGCTTGCTGTGTGGCGACACGATCTACACCAGATGCCCGAGCTGGGTAACAACCTTCCGCAGACGTCCGCCTTTATCCAGGCGCGTCTGGACGAGATGGATATTCCCTATGCCGTGCTTGTTGACGGCTCCTGTGTCGTTGGCCTTATCGGTGCCGGCGCGGCAGCTGCTGCTCGGGGTAACGGTACGTGCACGGACAAGCAGGCCGGTACGGTCATCATGCTCCGCGGCGACATGGATGCCCTGCCCGTTGCCGAGGAATCCGGCGAGCCCTTTGCATCCACCAATGGCTGCATGCATGCTTGCGGTCACGATATGCACGCGACGGCGCTGCTTGGTGCGGCTCGTATGCTCAAGGCCCGCGAGTCCGAGCTTCTCGACGCCAACGCCACGGTTAAGTTGCTGTTCCAGCCGGGCGAGGAAACCTTTGAGGGTGCCCGTGCCGCCATCGTCGACGGTCTGCTGCAGAACCCACGCCCTCAGGCGGCTTTTGCCATGCATGTTAACAGCCAATCGCCGCTCGGCCTGGTGCTCTATGGGAGTCCGGCGCTTTCGGGCGTGTACGGTTTCCGCATCACGCTGCAGGGCAAGGGCGGCCATGGCTCGAGCCCCGAGATCTGCATCGACCCCATCACGGCCGGCGTCCATGTGCACCTGGCGCTTCAGGAGCTTATCGCTCGCGAAGTGCCGGCGGCCAAGGAGGTCGCACTGACCGTGGGTAAGTTTGCCGGTGGTCAAGCGGCCAACGTCATCCCAGATACCTGCGTGCTCGAAGGCACGCTGCGCGGCTTTGACGTTGAGCTCATGGAGCACCTCAAGGAGCGTATCGCCGAGGTCGTCAACGGCGTGGCCGCAACGTATCGCACGTCGGCCACCATCGAGACGCTCTCGGATGTTCCCCCGCTCGTGCTCGATGACGACATGACCCAGGCTTCGCTTGGCTACGTGGGTGCGACGCTGCCCAAGGCCGCCTTCTTGCCGCTGTTCCATGCCATGGCGAGCGAGGACTTTGCGCTTATCTCGAGCGAGATACCGAGCGCGTACTTTACAATCGGCGCAGCTGTGACCGATACGGACGAGCACTTTGCCCAACACCATCCCAAGGCACGCTTTAGCGATGCCGAGCTGCCGCTCGGCGCCGCGGCTTACACGGCGGTCGCTTTGGGCTACATCGCCGACCACCGGTAGCACCCAATCTCGCTACTCGTTTGTTTAAAAAAGGAACAGTATGTCCCAGCAACGTAAGTTCTTCCCCGGCTGGCTCGTGGTGGCCTCCGGCTTTGTGATCATGGCCACGTGTTACACGATTTTCGTTAACTGCATGAGCCTGTTTCAGCCGCTCATCGTCAGCGACCTCGGGATTACGCTTACGCAGTACAACATCTCCAATGCCATCTCCACCGTGGTGAGCGTAATCGGCTCACTTGTCATTGGCCATGTTGCCGATAAAGTAAGCGGCCGCGTTTTTGGGTTCCCCTCACTGTAATCGCCACCTCTGCCGTTCTTGCCGGCATGAGCTTTGTCGGTGAGTTATGGCAGGTCTACGTGCTCTTTTCTGTTCGCCCCGTTCTGTCCGTGGTTGCCCTGGAAGCCGAATGGATGCTCGTGCCATCATTCGGTTTTCAAGGCGGCCACGGGCCTACGAATGATCCGTTTTCCTCCGTCCCTAACAGATCATGTGACCCGAAGGGGTCGGAGGAAAGCGGATCGGCTGTCGCGGCGGTGCATCTGGCCGAACGAGTCCCCATACCCTCGTTCGGTCAGGCGCGCCGCCGCGTTGCTGCTTTGTGCCGTATAATGACCACTACCTATGACGCGATACAAAAGAAAGGTGTTTGCCCATGCAGGCACAGAAGGCGGAGGGAACCCGCGACCTTATCGGCGCCGAGATGCGCGCCTGGCAAAAGATGCAGCAG
>JAXKFZ010000058.1:0-3292 GCA_036550635.1 Collinsella sp.
ACCCCACGCGGAGGGGTGGCAGAGTGGTTGAATGCGGCGGTCTCGAAAACCGTTTGGCCTGTATAAGGTCACGAGGGTTCGAATCCCTCCTCCTCCGCCATTTTGGTTGAGAAAGCTCCCAAGAATGGGAGCTTTTTTGTTTTGAGTCCCTAACAAGCAAATACGGCGGAGGGGGAGGGATTCGAACCCGCCAGGGCGCGGAGCGTAAAGAAAACGCGCCAGTGGCGCGTTTTTAGCGCAGCGCGGTCGGCGTAAGCCGACCGGATAAATTTTGAGCGCTGCTCAAAATTTGGACATCCCTCCTATTCAGCCACGCCCCCATCGCGTTCAGCATCAACCCAGATCCCCAAACATGGTACCTACGCCCCCACCCAGTCCCAACCGTTTACCGAGCAATAGGGTCGCCACGCCCGCCAACCATGTACTATGTACGGGCATTGTCTAAACCCACAATCCAAAGGACCCCATCTTGCCCGTCGTCGCCGCTATGACCGTTACCCCACATGCTTCGGATGCCATGGTCGCTATTCCGTTTTGGCTCGAAATGTTCGCCGTCGTCGCGGCTTCAATCTCGGGCGTGTTGGTCGCGCGCGAGCACAAACTCGACCTGGTGGGTGCAGTTGCACTCGCCGTGGTCTGTGGCTTGGGCGGCGGTCTTTTACGCGATATGACGCTGCAGGTGGGCAACGTCTACATTCTCAACCAGCCAATGGCGCTGCCGCTTTCCATTGCCACGGCAGCCATCATCTATATTTTCCCGGCAATCGTCGACAAACCCGAAAAACTCATTCCCCTGCTCGACATCATCTCGGTCGGTATCTACGCCGCCACTGGAGCAGACAAGGCGCTAGTCTATGGCTTTGCGCCGGCGGTGTGCATCATGATGGGCTTTTTCACCGCGGTGGGCGGCGGCATGTTGCGCGACGGCTTTATGGGCGTGGTTCCGGGCATTTTCCAACGTACTAACTTTTATGCCATCGCTGCCATCGCCGGATCGACAAGCTACGTGTGTCTCGTTATGAGCGGCATCATGAGCAATGTCGCCGCGCTGGTCGTATGCGTTGTCGTGACTATGGGCCTGCGCTGGCTCTCGCTGCGCTTTGACATCAAAAGCCCCACCGAGGAAGACATCGCACGCTTTTTGCACCGTAAAAAGTAGACTGCACGGCACGACCCTTCGAAATGCAACCGAGAGGTTCTTTTAGAGCGCTCGTACGTTGGGTACCCTGTTAGGTATATGCCGAACACCTAACAAAAGGATCAACCATGGCTTTCAATCAAACCGCGGCGGCGCCGTCACACAAGATGCGTCGGTGCCTGCTTATGGCATTCGCGCTCATCGCGCTGGCGATCACCGTGCTTCCCACGGCGTCGTTCGCCGGCACAGACACCGCAGGCAACGTACTTGCGACCGACAATGACGCCAATTCGTCCGGCGTCGAAGGTGACCTGTACTGGGCAGGTCAGGCCCTCAACTTGGACGATGCGTCCATCGGCCGCGACATAATTGCAGCAGGCGAGAGCCTCTCCATCCGCGACTGCACGGTGGGCGGCGCCGTCCGCTTGGCGGCGCGCACCATCGACATTGCCAAGACTACGGTTGATGGCAGCGTGACCGTTGCCGGCCAGCATGTCGTGCTCAATTCCGACAGCACCGCCAACTGTTTCTATGCGATAGGCGAGACGGTTGCCCTGCGCGGCTCTACCAAGTCGGCAGCGCTTGCGGGCGATACGGTGACTATCGATGGCACCGTCGAGGGCGATGTCGAGGTTTGGGCCGATAAGCTCATCCTGGGCAAGAACGCCCACATCACCGGCACCGTGAACGCGCACGTCTCCGAGGACCCCGAGCGCGCCGCGGGAGCCGAGGTCGGCGCGCTCAAGATCGACCGCACCGAGAGCGAGGATACTTCCACCGTTAACGATGTCATCGGCGGTATCGTCGCCGCGGCACTCTCGACCTGCTTTGTCGCCCTACTGCTCGAACTCGTCTTTCCGCGCGCAACCGCCAGCGCCGCCGGCATGCTCCACCAGCGCCCCATGCCCCTGTGGGTGAGCGGTCTTCTGGGCACGATTGCTATCGTCCCCGCCGTCCTACTGCTAATTATCTCTATCGCTGGTCTGTCGCTTGCCGGAGCCCTCATGTGCGGTGTTATTGGCATCGCGCTGGTGTCGAGTGCCTTTGCAGGGTGCGCGATCGCGCGCATGGTCGGACACAGCCAGAACCGCTACGCCATGGCGGCCGCCGGCGGCGTGATCGCAGGTGCACTTACGGCAATCCCCCTCGTAGGCGATTTCATCAGCGGCGTGGCCTTTGTCTTCACGCTCGGCTATGTTATCCAGATCATCTGGCGCAACGCTCACCTCAAGTCGCAACAGCCGGCTAATACGCCGGAACTCCCCACCGCTTAGCAGCTATCCGCCACAAAGATGCCAAGCACCTTTGTGGCGGCGCAAACGAACCTGCCCCCCCTGCACCAAAAAGGGCACCGACCATCGCGGTCGGCGCCCTTTCTTGTTAGTTGCTATAAAGCCCAGCGTTTATTTGTTGACCTGGCCGGCGCGGACAGCGGCCTTCTTGCGGTCGGTGGCGTTGAGCAGACGCTTGCGCAGACGAATGTTCTTGGGAGTGATCTCCACCAGTTCGTCATCGGCGATGTACTCCAGCGCCTCCTCCAGCGAGAAGGTGCGGGGCGGCACCAGCTGGACGGAGACATCGGAGGTCGAGGAACGCTGGTTGCCCAGGTTCTTGGTACGCGCGATGTTGACGACCATGTCGCCGGCCTTGCTGCGCTCGCCCACGATCATGCCCTCGTAGCACTCGGTGCCCGGCTCAACAAACAGCTGGCCGCGCTCCTGCAGCGTACCCAGAGCATAGGCAACGGCCTTCTCGGTGGTCATGGAAATCATGGCGCCGTTCTGGCGGTTGCCGATCTCGCCGGCGTAAGGACCATACTCCAGGAAGGTGTGGTAGAACACGCCCTCGCCGTGAGTGACGTTCATAATGCGGTTCTTAAGACCCATGATGCCGCGGGTCGGGATCTTAAACTCGAGGTGCGTCACGATGCCCGAGGTATCCATGCTCGTCATGATGCCGCCGGAGGTACCGAAGACCTCAACGACCTTGCCCGAGTACTCGTCCGGGCACTCGACGACGGCCTGCTCGACAGGCTCCATCTTGTTGCCGTTCTCGTCCTTCTTAAACAGAACGCGGGGACGGCCGACCTGGAACTCAAAGCCCTCGCGGCGCATGGACTCCATCAGGACGGACAGGTGCAGAATGCCGCGACCC
>JAXKFZ010000320.1:0-1604 GCA_036550635.1 Collinsella sp.
GTTTCAGCCTACAATCCGAACTGAGACAAGTTTTTGAGTTTTGCTCCACCTCGCGGTATTGTGTCTCTTTGTACTTGCCATTGTAGCACGTGTGTAGCCCTAGACATAAGGGGCATGATGACTTGACGTCGTCCCCACCTTCCTCCGGCTTGACGCCGGCAGTCTCGCGCGAGTCCCCAACTCAATGCTGGCAACACGCGACAGGGGTTGCGCTCGTTGCGGGACTTAACCCAACATCTCACGACACGAGCTGACGACAGCCATGCACCACCTGCGCAGGCTCCTCTCGGCCACGGCGTTTCCGCCGCTTCACCTGCATGTCAAGCCCTGGTAAGGTTCTTCGCGTTGCTTCGAATTAAGCCACATGCTCCGCTGCTTGTGCGGGCCCCCGTCAATTCCTTTGAGTTTTAGCCTTGCGGCCGTACTCCCCAGGCGGGGCACTTAATGCGTTGGCTGCGGCACGGAGGAGATGCTCCCCCACACCTAGTGCCCATCGTTTACGGCTAGGACTACCAGGGTATCTAATCCTGTTCGCTCCCCTAGCTTTCGCGCCTCAGCGTCAGTGGCGGCCCAGAAGGCTGCCTTCGCCATCGGTGTTCTTCCCAATATCTGCGCATTTCACCGCTACACTGGGAATTCCACCTTCCTCTACCGCACTCGAGCCCGCCAGTTCGGGGTCCGGCCAGAGGTTGAGCCCCTGGATTTGAAACCCCGCTTGACGGGCCGCCTACGCGCGCTTTACGCCCAATGAATCCGGATAACGCTCGCTCCCTACGTATTACCGCGGCTGCTGGCACGTAGTTAGCCGGAGCTTCTTCTGCAGGTACCTTCACTATATTCCCTGCTGAAAGCGGTTTACAACCCGAAGGCCTTCGTCCCGCACGCGGCGTTGCTGCGTCAGGGTTTCCCCCATTGCGCAAAATTCCCCACTGCTGCCTCCCGTAGGAGTCTGGGCCGTATCTCAGTCCCAATGTGGCCGATCGGTCTCTCAACCCGGCTACCCATCGCGGGCACGGTGGGCCGTTACCCCGCCGTCTACCTAATGGGCCGCGACCCCATCCCTTGCCGTCTGGGCTTTCCCGCGCCTCCCATGCGGGCTGCGCGGAGTATCCGGTATTAGCCGAGGTTTCCCTGGGTTGTCCCGGAGCAAGGGGCAGGTTGGTCACGTGTTACTCACCCGTTCGCCACTCTATAACCGCCCGAGGGCGGGTTAATCGTTCGACTTGCATGTGTTAAGCACGCCGCCAGCGTTCATCCTGAGCCAGGATCAAACTCTCCGTTGAAAAAGATGTTTGATTCTAGATAAAAAAGTACGTCAACTCGCCTCTCCCGCTTCGGTGCGGGCGGCTGATCGACAGGTTTGAATCTGACTTATGTTCCGTCTCTCACAGTATCCGGTTCTGAAGGTTCCCGCCCGGGCCCGTGGGCCCCGGCCGCGAATCGGCTCCGCCGTTCGCGCAAGAAAGTAATCTACTCTCTCGGCCCCGCCGTGTCAAGGACTTTTTTCTAGAAAGTTTCCTCTTCCCGGCCCCGCGCCCCGCCTTGCGGGCCGCTCGCCGACTCGGTGCCGCCCCTTTGGGGGCGCCCCCTCGTCAGAAGGCTTA
>JAXKFZ010000321.1:0-1535 GCA_036550635.1 Collinsella sp.
CGCCTGCGGTGGCACCTGGATGGTCAAGCCGGCCCTGTTTGCCGACGGCGACTTCTCCAAGGTCGAGCAGATCGCCCGCGAGGCCATGGACGTCGTCAAGAAGGTCCGCGGCTAGGTTTAGCTCTCTATCGTGAAAGGGGGCGTACCCTAGACCTCGCCCCCTTTCTTTTAAAGCGGCTCGGAAGCGCGCCGTTTCCGTCACGAACAAGAACCAAAACCGTCTTGTATGCTGATAGAACGTGACGGAAGCGACACGCCCCCGAGCCGCTTTGTATAATCGGCTGGCAGTCGCGCTCAACTGAGCCACTTCGGTAAAAGCCGAGCCATCAAAACAGCTGCGGCGCCGTCTGGAGGAATGGACCCTTGCTTCCGGTCTTTTCCTCCAAGCGGTGCCGCAGCTTTGTGCCCCGGTTACGCCCCAACGCAGTTGCGGTGAAATAGGGACTGTTTGCGCCACCTAGGCCGCAAAACAGTCCCTATTTCACCGCAACTTATATGGGGATTGATTAGATGGCCGAGTCTTTGGACAGCTCAAAATAGTCGGGATGCAAGGCGATAACCGGGCCCTGCTCCTCGGGCATCAGGTGCAAGTGCGTCTCTGCCAGATAACTCGCCGCATCGGTATCGCCCCTCTTAATGGCCTCGAGAATCCGGCGATGCTGCCGACGAATCGGCTCCCAATCCAGATCCTGCGACACCATACGCAACCAGTTGTATCGCTCAAAATGCGTGTTGATGCTCTTCATCCAATCCCACAACATGTGACGACCGGCAATTTCAAAACATGTCTCATGGAACAGGTTATCCAGGTCAAAGAAACGGCGCGTTTCGCCATGGTCGAGCGACTCGGACTCGGTAAGAATCTGCTCAAGCCGCTGCTTTTGCTCGGGCGAGGCGGCCGAACAGCATTTAATAAGCACGCTTCTCTCGAGCTTCTCGCGCAAAAAGCAGGCGTTTTCGGCGCGTTCCATGCTGATCTTAGAGACGTAGGTGCCGCTTTTGGGACGCGTTTCCACCAGCTCCTGCTCACGCAGGCGCACAAAGGATTCGCGAATGGGCGTGCGCCCGATTCCCGTCTCCTTTTCCAGACCAATCGCCGAAAGGCGCGTGCCGGGCTTTAGCTCGGCATAGATAATCTTGGAGCGCAATGCGTTGTACGCCTGATCTTGCAAGCTCTGATAATGCTGGTGTTGTTCCATAAAGCCCTCGGATGAAGCTCACGGTTTGTCGAATATCACCACGTAATACTATCGCATCGACACGCCCCAGCTCCCAATCAGTCTTTTTGGGACGGGGTTCTTTTGGCTACCCTGACCCGCAGATCGGCCCCCTTGCCACAAAAGTGGCCTATCTACTACGTTAACACGGATAGCCTCGACCATACCGAAAACCGTGAAAACAAAACCGACGCTCCTATAAGTTGTCAATAGGCAGTTTGCGGGAGCGCTCCCTTCAATTCGCACAGGAGCTCGTAATACCTCCTCTCCAGTTTCGTCGACCGCCGTCTCCCATGTTCCAGGTGACCGAGTGAGGCC
>JAXKFZ010000322.1:0-7411 GCA_036550635.1 Collinsella sp.
AAGACACGCGCCTCGGCTGTTCAACGTAATCGTCGTCAGACTCGTCCGCAACGTCTTGCGCCGGCGCGGCGGGAGCCAAAATGTCCAGTCCTGCCGCGGGATCGATCGCGGACACCGCCTCGGGCTCGGCAACGGCAGCGGTAACCGCGGCAGACTCATCATCCGCAGTGACAACGGGCGCAGGCTCGGGCTCAAACGTCGGCTCCTCGCCCTCCTCGTAATCGAGCGTGCAGGACTCGGGAAGCATTCCGAGTGCACGGATGGCATCCGAACCAAAGCGAATGTTGCCGGCGGCGTTGCGATAGAGCTTGGGCTCGGGCTCGGCCGCGGCAGGCTCCTCCGCCGGCTCAGCAGCGGGAACCTCGTCATTGAACTCTTCGGCCTGGACAGCCTGATTCTGATCCTCGGGCACGATGGCGCCAATCAGCGTCTCGTCGGCAGACGCACCCTCAAAGCCCTCAATCTGCTCGTCAAAAGCCTCGCCCTGTTCGGGCTCGGTTTGAGCGTCGGGAGCAATCGGCTGACCGAACTCGTCCTCGGCGTAGGTAGGCTCTTCGTACTCGATGGTGTTGCCGTAGTCGTTTTGCTGCTGGGCCGCGGCATACTCCGCCGCCGCGCGCGCCATTTCCTCGGCACGACGTTTCTGCTCCCCAAAATAGGTATCGAACGGAACATCGTCGGGAAACTCGTTCTCGCCCTGGAAGGGAGCAACGTTGTCCATAACGCCGAGCATAGCGGCGACAGAAGACTTGTTGCACACCGCGCCGGACGTATAGGGAAGAACGTGGCGGTTAGAGATGATGTTTGCCGCGTTGGCAAGTGCAACGAGGGAAGCGAGGATCGCGACAATCCACAGCAGAACCTTGAGCGCGCCGGGGAGCGGCAGGATACGCAGGATGGCAACGGCAGCAGGGGCAATCGTGGCAACGGGCAACAGCTTGGCGATGAGCGCACGATACGAAGCATAGGGCTCGCGGGCGAGCAGCTCAGCACGGGGAGAGTCGTAGTGTGCGACAACGACCACCGGGCGGTTGCGCGGAGACGCGAGCGGGCCCGAGGCCTTGTGGTAGGCGATGACATTTTGGCTCACGCCCGTCTTGCCCAGGCGCGAAACCACGGGGTGGCCCGTGCGCTCGAGCACGTAAAGAACGGCGCCGACAATGGCCAGCAAGGTGCCGACCAAGCCGATACCGCCGCCGATGCCCATCAGCAGGGCGCCGGCAAACGCAAGAATACCGGTAACGGCAAATGCCAATCTACTGGGCGCCGGGGCATTGAACTCCTGAACCTCGGGGTCAAAGCCGTGGTTGCGGAAGATCTGAGCGATATCCTCGGCAGCCAAGCGCTCTTCTTCGCTGCATGCCGGCGTAATGCCGGTGTTCTGCAGCAGGTGGTTAATATAGTTCTGGGTGTTCGCCATGTGCGCTCCACATCCATAATCCGACAAATAGGCCCAATGCATGCACATTAGAACCGTATATAGTCGAAAGTATACCCCGAGCGAGCGCAAACGACCGAATTCGGACCATCTTAACGCCTCGAGCGGACAAGGATATAGCCTAATCTCCATATCGGACTAAAATCATGGCAGCAAACCACCTTCTCATGCGAGGACTCTATGACGGCAAGCGACGCGACCGCGACAATTAAAAAGGGGAATTCGGAGCCCGGTTTCGATAAAACGGCTCAGCGCATCCTCAATCTTTTCTTTGTGCTCAACAGCTCCCCCGAACCGCTGACGACCGAGCAGATCGTCTTGGATTCTGACCTGGGATATGGCTCGGGCAATATCGACTCGGATAAGCGCAAGTTTCGGCGCGATCGTGACAAACTGCTCGAGCGTGGCATCTTAATCAAGGAGGTTCGCCCCGCCGGTGCGCAGGAGACCGAGGAAAGCTCGTGGACAATCGACCGCGAGCACACGTTTGCTGCAGGCGGCCTCATCACCGCAGACGACGCCGATATCCTACTCAACGCCATCGACCAAACGCTAGCGGCCGGCTCTTCCACCTTTGCCGCGCCGCTTGCCGATATTCGCTCCAAAATTGCCTACCTCACCGGCAGGACGACGGTGGACGAAGTACCGATCCGCCGCTCTCCCACCGTCGATGCGGTATGGAGCGCCTTTGCCGAGCGATGCGCGCTGCGATTTTTATATCAGAACGGACGCGGCGAGCAGAAAGAACGTACCGTCTGTGTCTACGGCATGTTCGAACGCGAGGGCGTGGCGTACTTCTGCGGCCTCGACAATGTCACCGACGACATCAGGACATTCCGCTGCGACCGTATCGTTCGCGCATGGCGTCCTTCGAAGGCCTACGCCATCCCTGCGGACTTCAATCTCAACGACTATCTGTTCTTTGAATTCGATTTCGCCGACCGACCGCCCGTTGCAGCCACGTTCTCGTTCGCCCCTCAGACGCAGATCGATATGATCAACGGCCTCACGCGCGGGCGAGGTGAGCTCACGCACACCGATGCGGGATGGATCTGGACCGTTGACGTGCGCGACCTTGAAGCCGCCGCCTCATTTTGCATGGCCCACGCCATGGACGGCATGAGGCCCATGGCCCCCAAATCGCTCAAGCAGGCGTGGAACCACCTCATTGAAAGGACGGTGCACGAGTATGCCCGTGCGTAAACTCACCAGCGAGCAGAGACTCTCGCGCGCCATCGACATCATGGAGGCCCTCTACGCCGCCGGCGAGAGCGGCATGACACGAACCGAGATTTGCGGCCGCTTTGACATCACGGGAGTATCGCTCGACGAGATTCTCGAGATCGTCTCGACGCTCGCGGACCGAGAATCTGGTGCGCGCATCATCTGCGAATGCCACGGCGAGCGTGTGGTCCTCACTGGTGACGCCGGGCGTGTGCTACCGTTGCGCTTGAGTGCAGCCGAGGGCGCTGTGCTCAACCACGAACTTGAATCGTTGGGGATCGAGCCGCAGACGGCAGCTCGGATTCGACACGCCCTTCTACCCGAAGAGCTCGGCTATAACCAGCGCGTCTTTGACACCGTCAACCACGGGTCGCACTGGCAGCAGCTGAGCTGTGCCATTCAGGACGGCGTTCGCTGCCGCATCTCATATCGCTCGATGGACGATGCACGGCCACGCGAGCGTCTGGTCGACCCCTTGCGCATTACGGCAAACGGCGACCAAACATACCTGATTGCCTGGAACATCACAGTCGATGAGCAGCGCACCTATCGCATGGATAAAATCGAGGGACTCGCCTTGACGGAAGACTCCGTCGTGCCTCACACACCGGACGTCGCATCCCTCCACGATTCCCTTGCCCGGACGCAGCGCAGCGCAAAGCTCTTGATGCCATTCGATATGGCGGAGCATCTGGACTGGGCCGGCATCACCCTAATCGAGCGCGGCGGGGCAGACATGGCAACGGTAACTGTGCATTACGGCTCCGAGCGTTGGCTACTGAGCCAGGTAATCGCAGCGGGCGGAGCCATCCGCATCTTGGATGACCCCGCCCTGTCAAAGCGCCTGTGCGATATGGCAAAAACCCTCGTCTGTCCGCTTTAGCGCCGCCGCTCGTGGCGTGCGCGCCACAGTTGCAGATAGTGCCCGATCTGCGCCGATTCGATGCGCTGGTAGGAGCTCGTGGGCAGCGACGTTAAGAACTTCTTTCCGTAGCCCTTCGTCACCAGGCGCGGGTCGGCCAGAATCAGCACGCCGCAATCGGTCGACGAGCGGATAAGGCGGCCGGCCGCCTGCTTGACCTCGAGCACCGCCTCGGGCAGCGAATAGCGCGCCCAAGCGCGGTCTTCGCGCAGGTTGCGCTCGCACGAGAGCGGGTCCGTGGGGCTCGAGAACGGCAGTTTGGGAATGATGACGCAGCGCAACGTCTCGCCGCTGGCGTCGAATCCCTCCCAGAAGGCCTTAAGAGCAAAAAGCGACGAAGTCGGCTCGTTGATAAACCGGTCGCGCAGGCGACGAGGAGATGAGTTGCGCTGCTGGCAGTTGAGCTCCAGACCCGCACGGGCCATCTTGGGCTCAACGCGGGCGTACAGGTCTTCCATGTCGCGCCGATTGGTGAACAGTGTGAGCACCGATCCGCCCATGGCAAGATGGGCGTCGACCAGCACGCGCTCGAGCGCCGTAAGATAGCTCTCGCGATCGCGCGGATCGGGGATATCGCCCGCAACGACTACAGCCATGTTCGAATCGAAGTCGTAGCTCGAGTCCAAGTGCAGCGATGAGGATGTTGAAGCGCCGATGCGATCGAGGCCGACCGCGTGGTTAAAGTGTTCGAAGCTTTTGGACACCGTCATGGTCGCCGAGGCAAAGATAGCCGTGTGAACCTCGGGCAGCCACTCGGTTGCCAAGGCCTCGCCAATGTCGATGCGCTCTGCGGTCATTGACTCTCCGCCGGCACGCAGCCTGCGATTGACCTGCAGCGAATACACGTAGTGTTCATCGGTGCCATCAATGATGAGTTTGAGGTTCTCGGCCAGCTCGTGCAGGCGGCGCGAGATATCACCCAGGTCGACAACAACCTCGGGCTTGTCGGCGGCGACGGCTTGCACCAGCGCGTCGACGCTCTTGTCAGCCTGTTCCAATACGTCGATGGCAGCGTAGGCCGACTGTAAGAAATCATGCCAGTCGTCAGATTCGCGCAGCTCGGGGCCAATCCATAGATTGGCATTGTCATAACCCCCACGGGCACGGCGGCCGAGCTCGCGAACGCCATCGAACACGTCGGCGATTGCCATGCTCGCGCGCGCAACCGTCGACGTCGCCTTGGCAGTAAGGCCCAGATAGAGCGTAGAGCCCTCGGAGGTTGCCAAATCACGGGAGACCTGGCTTAGCGCACCGGTGCTCGAGCCACCCAGGCGCTCAAACAGAACGCGTGATTCGTCCGCCGACACCACGCGCGCCCACTGACGGCGCGCCTCGCGCTCGATGGAATGGGCCTCGTCGATTACCCAATGACGAATCGGAGGTAAAATCCTGCCCTCGGCCGCGACATTGCGGAACAGCAGGGAATGGTTGGTGACCACCACGTCGGCATGCGCTGCACGACGGCGAGCGCCGTGGACCAAACATTTATCAGGGAAAAACGGGCAGAGGCGACGAGCACACTCGCGCGAGGCCGTCGTAAAGTCGGGGCGGTTGACGCTGCGCCACCGAATGCCGAGCGAGTCGAGGTCGCCATCGGCTGATTGGCAGACGTACGCCATAATGACCGCGACCGCCGTGAGCGTGTCCGCCGGATCGCGCTTGGTGGTAATCTCGACCTGGCCGCGGCTCATGCGCTCAAGCTTGCGCAGGCATGGATAGTGGTCATACCCCTTGAGAGCGCAAAATGACAGACCACCGTCCAGTTGCTCGGCAAGTTTTGGCAGCTCATGGTACATGAGCTGGTCGGCAAGATTGTTCGATTTGGTCGCAATACCAACCGTGATGTTGTTACGGCGCGCTGCCTCGGCAAAAGGCACCAGATAGGCCATCGATTTGCCGACGCCCGTGCCCGCCTCAATTACACGATGAGTGCCCGTGACCAGCGCATCGCGGACCTCGAGCGCCATCGCGATCTGCTCATCACGCGGCTCGTAGGTGGGATACATGCGATTGACCAGGCCACCTGGCGCATAGTCTGCCTCAATCTCCTCACGACTCGGCATCTTGAGGACCGGCAGTTCGTCGGCGTCCACCCGATCGTCGGCGCGATCGGCCTTGAGAACGTCAGCACGAGCGGCGCTGAGAGAGAAGATAGAACCAGGGTTCTGCCCTGCCAAGAATGAGAAGATAGGACGATAGGACCAAGGCACATCCGGATGCATGTCGGCTAGGCGCGCCATGAGGCCCTGGGGCAAGTCGGTGAGTGCCACGAGCAACACGCGCCATACGCCACACAGGGCGGCGACGTCGGCATTGGCACGGTGTGATACCGAGTCACAGCCAAACAGATCGGCCATAAAAGACAACTTGTGCGATGCCAGGCGCGGAAGCGCGATGCGCGACAGCGCCAGCGAATCGATCCAGATATCGCTCACGTTGACGCCGCCTTTGACCGACTCGATAAACGAGCGGTCGAACGTGGCGTTATGTGCGATTACCGGGCAACCACCGACAAAATCGGCGAGAGCGGCTACGGCCTCAACGGCCGACGGGGCATCTGCCACATCGGCATTTGTAATGCTCGTGAGCTCGGTGATCTCGGCGGGAATCAGCTGCTTGGGATGCACGAAGGTATCGAAGCGGTCGACGACCTCGCGGCCCGAAAGACGGGCCGCCGAGATCTCGATCAGCTCATTGTCCTGCACCGAAAGACCTGTGGTCTCGGTATCGAGGACAATCACATCTTCCTCGATAAGGCCGAAGGACTGCGTTTTGGCGCGTTCGGCAAGCGTGGCATAGGAGTCGATGACAAACTGCGGCGTTCCTGACGAAACCGCGTCCTCGATTAGCATGCAATGCCCGCTCGACGAAGGCCCATACGAATCAGGCTGTCACAGACCTGCGGGAACGTCATGTCGTCGGTGTGGCGGATCTCGTCCGGATACAGCGACGTATCGGTCATGCCGGGAATGGTATTGGTCTCGAGGATAACGGGGCCGTCCTCACTCACGATAAAGTCGCTGCGCGAGATACCCAGGCAACCGAGGGCCTTGTGAGCAGCACAGGCAAGCTCCTGAGCGCGAGCGTAATTCTCGGGTGAAATCTGCGCCGGAATGCGATGGATGTCCGTAGGGTCGACATATTTCACGTCCAGATCGTAGAACTCGCAGTCCTCGGGTTTGCGAATCTCGACAATCGGCAGAGCGCGCACGTCGTCCTCGCCGTACACGCCGACGGTGATCTCGGTACCCTCGATGCACTTCTCGACCAGCACTTTGTCGCCGTACGCAAACGCCTTGGCGATTGCCGCGGGCAGCTCGGAGGGCTCATGGACCAGGGAAATGCCATAGCTGGAACCGTTGACGGCCGGCTTCACAAAGCAGCGCTCGCCACAAACCTCGACGATATGATCGATATCGACTTCATCGCCCACCTCGAGCGCGAGGCCGGGGGCAATGGGAATGCCCGCCTTGGCGTACAGGAGCTTAGAGACCTCCTTGTCGGCACCGCAGGCGCTGGCAAGCACGCCCGAGGCCGTGTAGGGGATACCCAGGGTCTCCATGGCGCCCTGCATGGCGCCATCCTCGCCGCCGGCACCGTGCATGGCGATAAACGCCACGTCAAAGCCGCCGGTCGCCATGGTTACCATAAAATCATCGGCAGCCGTGTCGAGCAGCTCCACCGAAGTGTAGCCGGCCTCCTTCAAGGCAACCACGACGTTCTTTCCCGAATTGAGCGAGATCTCGCGCTCAGCGGAATGACCGCCCGCCAAGACCGCTACGTGCATGTTCTCTAGGCTTTTACCCGGCATGGGCAGACTCCTCCTC
>JAXKFZ010000059.1:0-18784 GCA_036550635.1 Collinsella sp.
CCCTCCGTCGTCATCGCCGTCATCTACGCCCTCCTGTTCTAAATCTATCAACGCAGCGGTATCTCGAACATCTGTTTGATGCTGTGCTATGATATGAGGTCACCGTAGCTGCGTTCGAGAGGAGGAGCGGTGGCCGACCAGGACATCAAGATGCTCATCGAGCGCATTATGGCCGAGGCCCGGACCCATCAGTCCGCCCGCTTCTCAAACGAAATCTACGCAGACGAGCCGATTCTCAAAACCGGCCGACAGATGCAGAATTTCCTCCCCGACCAGTACCGTAAAATGCGCGAGATATCGCGCTGGCAGGATGACCCCAAAGGCGGCGCAGGTCGCTGGCTTTCGGAAGCCGAGCTTTTTTACCGCCAGGGCCTGCTGATGGCCGACTTTGAGGACGACTGTCCCTACAACGGCACCTTTAAGTCGTACTTTCCCACCTACAACGCCATGAGCGATCGACAACTGCGCGGCTACTTTACCTGGCGCGCCCAGGTGCGCCGCGGCAATATCGAGGAAACGTCTACATCCTTTGCCTTCTTATATCTCTATGAGCTGATCTGCAGCATTGGCGTAGATGATCCGCTCGATGGCTTTGACAAGATCAAGGCCTTTTGGGATGCCTATCGCGCCTTTGAGCCCGGCATCGACCGGTTTGCACGCGTGTGGCTGCAGGATTACGCCGTTTTCCACGGGCTCGACCCCAAGCTGCTTCGTGACTCTAAAACCGTCGCATTCGATAACGCCCTCATCGAATTGCGTCGCGCGGCGCGAGACCTTGCACCTGCGCCGGCGCCGTCGGCCCAGGCCCCCAAGCGTCGCAAACCTTCCCAGCCCACGCTCCCCCTTCCGCCCGACGAGGCCCGTGAGGAGCGACTCATGACCGCCATCAATGCACTGTCCACGTACAACCTGAATAACTCACGGCTCGACCGTTCCCACCATCGCGATTTGCGCCATGTGGCATGCGCCGCGTATGTCCGTATGGCGCGCTACTATGACACACACCGAAAGACCGGCATCGTAGCGAGCTTGTTTGGGGAGGAGACGGCCATGCCCTACACCATGTTTGCCTCGGCCGTCTTCTTTGCCCCCGAGCGCCACAAGGACTGCGAATATCGTCTGGACCCCATCCATATCTACCGTTGCCAAAACGGCTTTTGGGAATGCATGCGCATCCACGGCAGCAGACAAAAGAGCAGCAAGCTCGGCGAGATGATGCGTGCCTGCGATCAGCGCTTGCGCCTGGCGCTAGATCCCGCCCATCCTCTTAAGGAAGAAAAGGTCCCCAAATATCTGGCCAAGATCATCGACGATGAGATTGTGGCCTGGCTTTCGTGGGACGCTGCACACCAGCCCGTAAAGATCGATATCGACCTGAGCCAGCTGGGGCATATCCGAAACGCCGCAGCACAGACGCGCGAGGCGCTTTTGATCGACGAGGAGCGCGAGGACGACACGCTTACGGAAGCCGCGGAAGCAGATTCTGGGCAACCGGAAGCCGAACCCGCGGCAAACATGATTGCCGAACCGGCCGCAGCGTCCACGCAGCAGAATGAGGCTGACGAGCCGACCATCTCCACCGAGCAGTTTGGTGTCGTGGCCCCGCTCCTCGCGCCCGAGCCCACACCCGCAACGCCCATGTCCGCCGGCACCGCATCCGCACTCGCCCACGCCGCAGAAGACTATCTTCGTGCGTTGCTCGAGCAGAACGCGGCGCAGGCAGCATCGGCTGTGGAGAGGTCGGGCCAGAGCGAAGACATGCTTGTCGACAACATCAACGAAGCGCTCTTTGACCTCGTGGGCGACACCGTTATTGAATTCGGTGCGGCGGGACCGCAGATAATCGAGGACTACGAAGCAGACGTGAGAGGATATCTAGACCATGAGTGATACCACATCCACAGCACCCCGTGTGCCCAAGCGCGTCGCCGCCGTCATTCTCAACTCGCTCAAGGGCGGCGTCGTCCCGCGCATCGGCCTTCCCTACATCACCGTGGGACGCGAGGTCGAGATTCACGCTCTGCTCACCGATCTGAGCCTCATCGCCGACGGCGGCGCGAGCTTCCGCTTTTTGGTCGGTCGCTACGGCGCCGGCAAGAGCTTTTTGCTCCAAACCATCCGCACACACGCCATGGGCGAGGGCTTTGTGGTCGCCGATGCCGACCTTTCTCCCGAGCGCCGCTTGCAGGGTGGTCAGGGTCAGGGTCTGGCCACCTATCGCGAGCTCATCCGCAATATATCGACCAAGACGCGCCCCGAGGGCGGTGCGCTCAACCTTATCTTGGATCGCTGGGTCGCCTCGTGCGCCAATACCGACGAGTCAGCCGTTAATGCCCAGCTTGCCCCGCTCGAGGAGATGGTGCACGGTTTTGACTTTGTCCGCATGCTCCGCCGTTATCGCACGGCCGTCTCTGAGGGCGACGAAGAGAGCATGAGCCGCGTGACCAAATGGATTCGCGGCGAGTACCGCACCAAGAGCGAGGCACGCGCCGAGCTGGGCTCCTCGACCATCATCAGCGACGACGACTGGTACGACTACATCAAGCTCATCGCACGTTTTTTGGTCTGCAGCGGCTACAAGGGCATGTTGGTGCTCATCGACGAGCTCGTAAACCTGTACAAGATTCCCAACGCCATCACGCGCCAGTACAACTACGAGAAGATCCTAACGATGTACAACGACACGCTGCAGGGCAAGGCACAGTATCTGGGCATGATTATGGGCGGTACGCCGACCTCCATCGAAGACCGTCGACGCGGTGTGTTTTCCTACGAAGCCCTGCGCAGCCGTCTCGCCCAGGGTCGCTTTGCACGCGAGGACCTCAAGGACATGCTCGCGCCCATCATCCGCCTGCAGCCGCTCACCTATGAGGAGTTGCTGGTGCTGATCGAAAAGCTCATGCAGATCCATGCTGGCTACTTTGGCTGGACCCCTACGCTTACCGAGAACGACTTGGTGGACTTCCTCAAGATCGAGTTTGGCCGCGTGGGAGCCGACACGCACCTGACGCCCCGTGAGGTCATCCGCGACTTTATCGAGCTGCTCGACATCCTGTGTCAAAACCCCGATGCCGACGTGGCCGAGCTGCTGCAAAGCGTCGGCGGCGACACACTGGCACCGGCCAACGAATCGCCCACATCATCCGACGATCGCAACTTCGCCGAGTTCACCATCTAACCTACCAAAAAGGGACAGGTTTATTTTGGCAGGTTTTATCTGGGCAAACGCCGATATTGCAATTCGACGACCTATAGTCAGCTGCTTTTGAACGCTCGTTTTTGAAAGGAGGCCCCGTGAACGCTTTTGACCGCTACGCCCCGTTTATCCAGGATTTCATCTACTCCCACGATTGGGAGAGCCTGCGCTCTATCCAGGTTGCGGCGGCAGATGCAATCTTTAACACGCAAGACAATGTGCTCCTGACGGCATCCACAGCATCCGGCAAAACCGAGGCGGCTTTCTTTCCCATCCTGACCGAGTTTTGGGAGAACCCACCCGCGAGCGTAGGCGCCCTCTACATTGGTCCCCTCAAAGCGCTCATCAACGATCAGTTTGTACGCCTCAACGATCTGTGCGAAGAGGCCGATATCCCCGTTTGGCACTGGCACGGCGATGTTTCGCAATCGCACAAGGCCAAACTCATCAAAAAGCCGAGCGGTATCTTGCAGATTACGCCCGAATCACTCGAAGCGCTCCTGATCCACAAGCACATGGCCATCCCGCGCATGTTCTGTGACCTGCGCTATGTGGTCATCGACGAGGTCCACTCGCTCATGCGCGGCGACCGTGGCGGGCAGACGCTCTGTCTTATCGAGCGCCTCTCGCGCATGGCAGGCGTGCAGCCCCGCCGCATTGGCCTTTCGGCCACCATCGGCGACCCCGAGCGCACGGGCGCCTTTCTCTCGCAGGGAACGGGGCGCGACTGCGTTATCCCCCGCTTTGAGGAACCGCGCCGCGTGTGGCGCATCTCCATGGAGCACTTCTACAACTCGGGCCCCCAGGCTCAGCAACGAGGATTCGTAGGCACAGGTCCACAAGAAGCCGAGGTGCTTGCTTGCGAGCGTATTGAGACGGCGGCGCCCGCGGCGCTGCCCGCATCCGGACAAGACATGTGCCACAGCGAACAGCTTACACAGGAAGAACGCCGTCAACGTCGCGAGCAGGCGCGGGGCAAGGCCGCTCCCAAAGACCGTCGCACTTCCTCGGCCCCCGAGGGCGAAGTCGACATCCCACGAGCGACCGAGCAGGCGCTCCTCAACCCCGCCGACACCGCACCCGACAACGCCGACCCCGGTATGGGCTATATCTTTGAGCATACGCGCGGCCGCAAGTGCCTGGTCTTTGCCAACTCGCGCGAGGAGGCAGAGGCCGTGTGCTCCATGCTGCGCAGCTACTGTGAAAACCGACACGAGCCCGACCGCTTTCTCATCCATCACGGCAACCTTTCGGCATCGCTGCGCGAGACGGCCGAGGAGCTCATGCGCGACGAGGAGCAGGCGCAGACAACCGTCACCACCTCTACGTTGGAGCTCGGTATCGATATCGGCCGCCTGGAGCGTGCATTTCAGATCGATGCGCCGTTTACCGTCAGCTCCTTTTTGCAGCGCATGGGGCGCACAGGCCGTCGCGACCTTCCGCCCGAGATGTGGTTTGTCATGCGTGAGGAAGAACCTGAGCCGCGCACGATGATGCCCGAAACCATTCCCTGGAAGCTCCTGCAGGGTATCGCGCTCGTACAACTCTATCGCGAGGAAAAGTGGGTCGAGCCGCCCGAGCTCGATCGACTCCCCTACAGTTTGCTCTATCACCAGACTATGTCGACCCTCGCCAGCACCGGCGAGCTCACGCCGGCCGAACTTGCCCAACGCGTGCTCACGCTCAGCTATTTCCACCGTGTCTCGGCAGACGATTACCGCGTGCTGCTACATCACCTCATTAAGATCGACCATATCCAGGTCACCGAAGGTGGCGGGCTCATCGTGGGCCTCGCGGGCGAGCGCATCATCAACAACTTTAAGTTCTACGCCGTGTTTCAAGAAAACGAGGAGTTTACCGTCCGGAGCGAATCGGCCGAGCTGGGCACGATCGTTAATCCGCCCCCGCCCGGTGAGCGCATCGCCATCGCCGGACACTGCTGGATTGTCGAGGAAGTGGACTGGAAGCGCCACACTGTCTTTGCCACGCAGGTCAAGGGCCGGGTGCCGGCCTACTTTGGCGACTGCCCCGGCGACATTAACACGCATGTGCTCGAGCGCATGCGCAAGGCGCTCAACGAGCACGCGACATATCCGTACCTTATGGGTAACGCACGGGCCCGCTTGGCGCAGGCTCGTCATACGGCCGAGATTTCGGGGGCGGGAACCAAGCCGCTCATTAACCTGGGCGGCGATACCTGGGTGCTCTTCCCCTGGTTGGGCAGCTACGCCTTCCTAGCACTCGAGCGCATGCTTAAAATCAAATGCGCCGCTGAGCTGGGCCTTCGCGGACTCGACCCGTCACGCCCGTACTTTATGCAGTTTAAGATGAAGGCCGACGAGGAGACGTTCTTTGAAGTGCTCGCCGCCGAGACCGAGAAGGACTTCGATCCCATCGAGCTCGTCTATCCTGGCGAGGTGCCTTACTTTGACCGCTACGACGAATTCGTTCCCGAGGAGCTCGTGCGCAAGGGGTTTGCCGAAGGCGTGCTCGACATAGAGGGTATGAAGCAGCGCGTTCTCGGCTGGCGCGACCACGCCTAAGACCAGTCTTTTTTGGGACGGGGAGACCTACTTGTCGTGAAGGACGGTGCCGAGGAAGTCGGTGTCGAAGGGCACGGCTTCGGCAAAGGCGTAGTCGCCGTCGCTGGCGATGAGCAGGTAGTTTTCCTCGCCGCCGAACTTCGCATCGCCACATGGGACCACCCAGGCGTGGACGAATACCTCGAGTGCCGTGGCAGCGCAGTCGCGAAGGAACGTCACATCGCTCCCCTCGTTTGCGCTCACAATATTGGCCACGTAGATACCCCCGGGGTTCAGGCTGCCTCGCACCAGGCGCAGCGCCTCAACCGTCGCCAGCTCGCGAACGGGCTCGGCACCGCCAAAGCAATCGCTCACGACCACGTCGTAGCGACGATGGCCCACGCTCGTCACACCCAGATACGAGCGAGCCTCGGCGGTAATCACCCGCAGGCGGTCGCCCACCGCGCGCTCCAGCTCGTCCAGGTAGAACCAACGGCGCGCCAAGCGCGTTATCTCTCCGTCATACTCGATAACGTCCATACGCAAGCCCTCGTGCGACACCAGCGCATATTTGGGATAGGCAAACCCGCCGCCACCTAGCATAAGCATACGGCTGATACCGTGACCATAAGCGTCGCGCATCGCATCCTCGGCCTCAAACACGTCGTCAAACGCGCGATAGTACGCAAAGACGGGCTCCGCCCAGCGCTCGCCAACGTAACTCGCGCTTTGGTAGACGCCGCCTTGAACCAATACGCGGACTTCGTCGCCGCCCTCATCGTGCACGCGCTTTACACGCGCCAGCCCATTGCGGGTCCTCGCGACCTGCAGACAGGCAGCGCGAACAGCGACGGCGGCCGCACCAAGTGCCGCGGCTCCCAGGGCAACGCCGGCAACGACACCAGCAGAAACACTCGGCTTGTTCATCTAGAGCTCCTTTTGCAGATAGAGTCCATGGTCGTAAAAACCCAAATGACGATAGTACTCACGCGTGCCGATCGCGCTGATCACGTTGATGCGCGCATAGCCCGCGTCCCGCGCCATCTGGCACGCACGCTCCACCAGCGACCGCCCCAGTCCATGATGCTGAGCCGCCTGGCCTTGATCTCCCATGCGCGCCGCCATGCCGTACACGTGCACCTCACGAATCATCGCCTCGTCCGGCGCCGTCAGCAACTCGTCCGCATGCGCGGCAACAAACGCGCGATCGGGCAGCGACAGGCGCAAAAAACCCGCGATTTTGCCCTGCGGCGTCACCCACTGCAAAAAGCGCTCGTGCGTCACCGGCGTCTCGTACGCCACGCCCTCGTCAAGGGTCAACTCGCCTAGGTCGGCGCCCGCCGTGCTAATCTCGCGATAGCGGATCTCACGCACCGTCGCACCGTCACCCCGAGCAGCCAGGCGGTTCTCGACGAGCTGACGCAGGTTGGGCTTCTTGTTGCCCACCATGATGTCGTCGGAGCTAAAGTCGCGGATCATGCGACTGATGCGGCAGAACGCCGGCGTCACCACGATGTCGTCGGCCAACACATCGAGCAGCTCTTCCTCGGTATAGGGGCGCCATTCGCCGCGCTCATAGCAGCCCACCAGACGCGAGCCCTCGATGAGCGCACACGGGTAGACCTTGACCTCGTCGGGCATAAAGGCCCCCTCGGTCATAAAGCACTCGTAGTCGCGCTTGTCCCCCTCGGGCGTGGCGCCCAGCAAGTTAAGCATAAAATGCGCGTGGATCTTAAAGCCAAACAGGCGCGCAAGCGAAAACGCCCGCTCGATCTGCGCCACCGAAATGCGACGCTCGTTGATATCGAGCAGGTGCTGGTCGAGACTCTGGATACCCATCTGGATCTTGGTGCAGCCCAGGCGGCGGATAAGCGTGAGGGCCTGCGGCGTTACAGCATCGGGGCGCGTCTCGATAACGAGCCCCACCACGCGATGCTTCGCCGTCTCATTGATGCGCTGCTGACGCTCAAGCTCCTCCATCGTGGCCGTCTGCCACTCGGCGACCTCGCCCCACGGCGTGCCGGGGCCGTACAGACGACGCACCGCGCGGTTATAGCCACCCACGGTAGCATCCACACGCCCCTGCTCGTCGGCAACGCCGCTCGCAAGCTCAACCTCATCGGTCGCAATACCGGCAGCGCGATAGCGTTCGCGTCGCTCCGCCACCACCGGCGGCAGCGCATTGGCAGGAGCATCGTCGAGCAGGCGCCCCGCCTCGGCACGGCTGATACCCGGACGCGCCAACATGGGGTTTGCCGCCACGCCGGCGACGGCATCGTCATTGAGCGCACGGAAAAGCTCCGACATAAACCATGTCTGATAGCCTTCCGGATAGTCGCTCCAGGTACCGCCAAGCACAATGAGCTCGATCTTATCGGTCGCATGCCCCATCTGCGAAAGCGCCGTCAAACGGGCGCTCACCTGCAGATATGGATCGAAGCAATTTTGCTCCGCACGGGCGCACGCGGGCTCGGCATGCAGATAGCTTTTGGGCATACGCAGGTCGTTGGGGCAAAACAGGCAATCGCCCGAGCACGGCCACGGCTTGGTGATGACGGTAATGGTCGCCACGCCCGAAGCCGTTCGGCGCGGCTTCATACGCAGCACCTGCAGCAGTTGACGTTCCAGCTCGGCATCGACATTCCACCCAGCCCAACGAGCCGGCTCCTCACGCTTTACCCGCTGGTAAAACGGCAGCAGGCGACGCTTGGCCAGGTCGCGCTTATCGGCACCCTCGCGGCGCGCCTCGGCATGTATCAGTTTGACGAGCGCCTTGTCGTCCACGGTTTCGCCGCGACGCAGGGCCTCGAGTATGTTCAAGATAATCTGTTCCATGCCCCCATTGTAAAGGCAAAGGCGCCGGAGCCGATCTCGGCTTCGGCGCCTTCATCAAACAGCGCGTCTATATCTTCGCCTAGGCTTTCGTCTGCCTCAATACTCCGAATCAAACGACATGTCGCCCGAACCGACCTCAAAACGATACGTGGCAGACTTGTCACCGTTATCGAATTCAAGATTCAAAATGGTCTCGCCGTCGTAGCCAAGCGGAAGGAAATCGCTCTCGAAGTCGCCGCTGCCCAAGGTGAGGCTCGCCTTAAAGCCCGTCGAGTTCGGAACCGTCATCTCCACATCGCCCGAGCCCACACTCACGTCCATCGACTTCGTGGGGGCCGGGTAAAGCTCGAACGTCACATCGCCCGAACCGACCTCGGCATTCAGGGTATCGGTCACGGTGCCCGTAAACTCAACGTCTCCCGAGTCCAGAGTCAGGTTGAGGTCATGACACGCAATGCCCGCGACCGTCAGATCACCCGATCCTACATTCGCTGTAATGCCCACCATGTTATCGGCAACTTTGCGCGGCAGTTCGACGGTAACCGTGCGGTCAATGGCGCGCTCGTCATCGCAATCGAACTGGCGAATCTTGAGCGTAGAGCCCTTGATTTCGGCCAGGTTCTGGGTTGCCGCATCGAAAGCAGCTACTCCTTTTGCGACGCGGCCACTCTCGATGACACGTACCGGCCCGTCGGAAACGCATTTGATCTCAACCGCACCCGACGTCACATCCAAGTCAAGGGATGTGAACGCGTCGGCATCAAACGTTTCCTTCGAAAGCTGTTGAGGCCGAGCGGAATAGTTACCGCTATTCAAGGAATCGTCCTCGTCAAACGCATCGCCCATACCAGACAAGCCGGATACAACATCGTCGAAATCCCACGGTCCATCAAAATGAATCAAAGTCCACGAAGTGCCGAAGACAAGTCCGATGATAAGCACAAACGCTCCGATGCCGACGCCCAAGCGCCTCTTAGACTCATGCGAGAGCTTCATCATTCACCACCTTCTTTGGCACTCGGCTCAGCGGTGGCCCCGGCAGCCATGTCAGCGTCAACCGCAGTGGAAACGTCCTCCCCCTTAGTCCTAGCGACCGCCGGCGCCGGACCAACCTGGATATCCCCGCGCGCCCAATCGCCATCGAGCGCACGCGCCACCCAGTGATAGATGGGGATCGTAAAGAAGATCAGCGCGGCAAAGGGGCCGGCACCAAACAGGAACATCAGCAAAAAGAACAGCAGCCAGCACACAGCCCAATACGGGAACGACTGAAACGGACCCTTCACCGGAGTCACGCTGGTCGCACCGGCACCCGTCACCTGAGCCGTCGCCGCATTAGCTGCCTGCGCGCTCCAACTTGCCGCTTGCGCCGCCTTGGCAGCCGCATCACTCGCCTGCGTTGCCGCCTCGGTAGCTCGTGCCGCCGCCTCATGGGTGCGGGCACGCTCCGCTGCCTCGGCCTCGCGCTGACGGGCGCGGTCCTCGTTCTCAAACTCGATATCGTCCTCGATCTCATCGCTCGGATTGAGGAGCTCGTCCAAACTCACGCCATAGAGTTTTGCGAGCGAGATCAGGTTCTCGGTATCGGGCGAGCTCTCCGCACGCTCCCATTTACGGACCTCCTGGCGCGACAGCCCCAGCTTTCGCGCCAGCCCTTCTTGGCTAAAGCCCTTGCTGCGGCGAAGGTCGGCGAGCCGCTGCGCAGTTTCTACATTCATGGTTCCTCCTATGTGATGCCAGCCGTGCCGCCGGACCGTTTTTTGTTCTTAAGGCGCCTTGCACAGTTAAAAATCTATCCGCCACCGCCAAAAGCATGCCACCTATTCTAGTGAGATTTTTGACAACTGGCGGTTGCGGGCACATATGAGCTGCGGAAATGTGTCCAAACAAAGCAATGAGCCGCAGCTCGGTTGTCCCCGTTGCGGCGTTAACGGTAGTATGGTCGTACTGTTTATTTCGAACCGCTAACGGAGGGAGTTCCGCGCCGTGAACCGCGATTTCGCCTCATCGCTCATCCAGCTCAACAACACGTTCTATCGCGAGCACTCCGCTTCCTTTTCCGATACGCGCCAGGCCCCGTGGCCCGGCTGGGTACGCACCATGGATATCGCGCTCGAACAGCTCGACGTCGCCACGATCGAGCATCCCGTCCGCGTCTTCGATCTTGCCTGTGGCAATATGCGATTCGAGAACTTTGCCGCCGGCGGCGCACTTGCCGCCAAGGGCGTCGATGGCGCAAACCCCTCGGCAGATGCCAGCTGCCCGTTTGAGTTCTATGGTGTCGACTCGTGCCAAGACCTGGCCATCGATGCACATGGCCACGCGCTGCGCATTCCCAACCTGCACTTCCAGGAACTCGACGTGCTCGACGCCCTTATGAAGCTCAACCCCGCCGAGACGCCCGACGTGCTTTTCGACGCCCCGCTCGCCGACATCTCGGTCTGCTTTGGCTTTATGCACCATGTGCCGTCGTGCGAGTACCGTGTACGCGTGCTCGACGCTCTGGTGCGCCAGACGCGCCCGGGCGGCATCATCGCCATCAGCTTTTGGGAGTTTATGAACGACGAGCGCATGGCGCGCAAGGCTGTTCGCGCCGAAGCCCGCGCCGAGCTCACCCCGCCGTTTGAGGGTTACGATTCCGCCCAGTTTGAAGCCGGCGACCACCTCATTGGCTGGCAAAACGACCGCCACGCCTACCGCTATTGCCATCACTTTGACGATCAGCAGATCACCGACCTGGTGCGCGGCGTCCGTACGTTCTACAAGAGCGGCGAGGTCCCCGTGCGTGAGCTTGAGCGCTTCCATGCCGACGGTCGTAGCGGCGAGCTCAACCGCTATGTGATTCTCAAGCGCCTGTAGGCATCGACGACTCGCCGCCGAGCCGCACCGCATCTTCCGGGCAAACTATGCCCGCCCTTTTTCAATCCATTGACGGAACGTGCAGCTATGCGTTCCATACTTATGACCAAGGAGCCTCATGGGAGCCGTCCACGTTCGCACGCCTAAGAACTTTGTGCTCGAGGAGCGCCTGGAACGCTACGCCGATGCGATTGAGACAAACCCCGAGGCTTATGCCGGAGATTGGCGCAAGGCCTGTGCGCCCGCAGGCAGCAAGCCCTTCGAACACCTTCACCTGGATCTTGGCTGTGGCAAGGGAACGTACCTTGTAGAGCGCGCGGGCCACGAGCCAAACACCCTCTTTATCGGCATGGACCAGGAGCCCATCTGCATTGCCTATGCCGCGCAGAAAATCTGCGAGCAGGAGCTGTCCAACGCACTCGTCCTGCCCCGAGGCGCCGCATCGCTGCCACAGCTATTTGCCGCAGGCGAGCTCGATGCCATCACCATCAACTTTCCCACGCCGCAGCCCAAGGCCAAGTACGCCAAAAAACGACTCGTCCATGTCGACCATTTGATGCTCTACCGCCCGCTCTTTGCAGCCAACGCCACCGTCACGCTGCGCACCGACAGCAAACCATTGCGCGATTACGCCCTGGGACAGTTTGCCGCGGCGGGCTACGACACGCTTTGGGTAAGTGACGACGTACGCCGCGACCATCCCGAGCATCCCGAGACCGAGTACGAGCGCCGCACGCGCGAGATGGGTGCCGCCGTCTATGGCATTCGCGCCACACCTGGAGCGCAGCCCAGCGATGAACAGCTCGCGGCGGGCCGCGCGCAGGAGCAAAGCCTTGCCTGCTACCTGCCCGAAAACCTCGATGCGCTCACCTATGTACCTCTGGGCATGGAAGAGGCCGTCGAGAACTTTAGAAACCGCGCCCGCAAAGGCAAGAAGCGCCTGCCGCAGGAGTCCTAGGGGCTTCTGATGGTCGCGGCGTCGGCAAACAAGTGAAAATAGGCGTCAGCGAACGACCCTCAAACCTAAGTGAGTAGACTTTTTTGCAATAGCCAAGCACAACCCGCATAACGAAAACTAAAACCGCAGGTAGAGCTCTTGCGCAAAAGCCATGTGCTCGCGATATTGCAAAAAGTCTACTCACTTAGCTGGCAACTGCACCAAACGGCTGGGCAGAACGCCCATTTCCTGCATTTTCTCGCGCGCTGGCACCCCGCGCCGCTGCTACGCCATAATAGTTGGCGGACAAACGGCGAGAGAAAGCAACCACATGGCACAGACCACGACAGATACTTCCGCCAGCACCGTTTCTGGCGCCGGCGCCGCCAGCTCGTTCTCGGGCGGCACGGGAACCGAAGCCGAATTCGGCTCGCTCGGCGCGCTCTCCCCCACCTGGTGGGAGCCCGAGGATGGTAGCGAGCCCGAACCATGGCTCACGCCCGATCAGGCCTTCGAACGCTTCTTTGAATGGACAAGCGACCGCGGTATTGAGCTGTGGGACCACCAGGAAGAGGCCCTCATGGATCTAGCCGCCGGTGACCATGTCATTTTGGGAACACCGACCGGATCGGGCAAGTCGCTTGTCGCGCTAGGCATGCTCTTTATGGGCATGGCACAGGGCAAGCGCTGTTATTACACGGCCCCCATCAAGGCTCTGGTCAGCGAAAAGTTTTTCGACCTTGTGCAGGTGCTCGGCCGCGATAACGTCGGCATGATCACCGGCGACACGCATATCAACACCAAGGCGCCCGTCATCTGCTGCACGGCAGAAATCCTTGCCAACGATGCACTGCGCGAGGGCGAGGGCGCCGACGTGGGCTGCGTCGCCATGGACGAGTTCCACTATTTTGCCGACCCCGACCGCGGTTGGGCCTGGCAGGTACCGCTGCTCACCCTGCCTCACACGCAGTTTATGCTCATGAGCGCCACGCTCGGCGATGTCACCGCGATCGCCGCCTCACTCGAGGAACACACCGGTGCTACCTGCGACTTGGTCGTCGATGCCCCGCGCCCCGTGCCGCTGAGCTACGACTACGTGACGACCTCGCTCGAGGGCACGGTCGAGCTCGCCATGCGCCGTGGAGAGGCCCCGCTCTATATCGTGCACTTTAGCCAGGACGCCGCCCTTGCGACGGCGCAATCCCTCGCCAACTTTGGCATTGCCAGCAAGGAGCAGCGCGAGGCCATCAAGGAGGCGGCCAAGGGCACGAGCTTCTCGACGGCTTTTGGCAAGATTCTCAAGCGCCTGCTCGGATGTGGCGTCGGCGTGCACCACGCCGGTATGCTGCCGCGCTATCGTCTGCTGGTCGAGCGCTTGGCGCAGCAGGGCCTACTGCCCGTCATTTGCGGCACCGACACGCTCGGCGTTGGCATCAACGTACCCATCCATACCGTGGTGCTCACCGCGCTCACCAAGTTCGATGGCTACAAGATGCGTCGTCTGCGCGCCCGCGAGTTCCATCAGATTGCCGGTCGCGCCGGCCGCTCGGGCTTCGATACCGAGGGCATGGTCATCGCCGAGGCCCCGGAGCACGAGATCGAGAACGCCAAGCTCATGGCCAAGGCGGGCGACGACCCCAAGAAGCTCCGCAAGATTAAAAAGAAGAAGGCCCCCGAGGGCTTTGTCACCTGGAACAAGCAGACCTTTGAGCGCCTGATCGAGACGCAGCCCGAAACGCTCAAGCCGCACCTGCGCATCACGCACTCCATGGTGATTAGCGTGGTCGAGCAGGGCGGCGACGCCCGTGCCCGCGTACACGACCTCATCGAGACGAGCCTACAGACCCCCGAGGAAAAGGCCAAGCTCGAGGTTCGCGCCGACGAAATCTTCGCCACGCTCATCGATTCCGGCGTCGTCGTTCGCACCGAGGTGCCGCCCGCACCCGACGCCCCGACTGACGCCGCACCAGACATCGACTATGCACTGACGGTCGATCTGCCCGAGGACTTTGCGCTCGATCAGCCGCTCTCGCCGTTTTTGCTTGCCGCGCTGGAGCTGCTCGACCCCGAGAGTGAGACCTATACCATGGACCTCATCTCGATGGTCGAGGCTACGCTCGAGGACCCCAAGCAGGTATTGCGCGCACAGGAGCGCGCCGCGCGCGACCGCGCGATGGCTGAAATGAAGGCTGACGGCGTCGAGTATGAGGAGCGCTTGGAGCGCATTCAAGACGTCACGTACGAAAAGCCGCTCGAGGATTTGCTCGACGCCGCCTTTGACAAGTACTGCCAGGAAGTGCCCTGGGCAAACGACTATCAGCTCTCTCCCAAGAGCGTCCTGCGCGATATGCTGGAAAGCGCGAGCGATTTTAAGGGCTACATTCAAAAGCTCGGCATCGCCCGCTCCGAGGGCATTCTGCTGCGCTACCTAGCCGAGGCCTACCGTTCACTCGACCGCACCGTGCCCATCGAGAAGCGCGACGAGCGCCTGCGCGACATTATCTCGTGGCTGGGCTTTGTGGTGCGCTCGGTGGACTCGAGCCTGGTGGACGAGTGGGAGAACGCCGGCAACCCGGCAGCCCTCGACGCCGCGCCGCCGCAGGGCATCGACGAGGTCGTGGCGGACCGTCGCGGCTGCACGCTATTGGTGCGCAACGCGCTCTTCCGCCGCGTGACCCTTGCCGCCCGCGAGCACGTTCGCGACCTGGGCGAGCTCGACGACGACTGGGGCATGAGCGAGATCCGCTGGCAAAAAACACTCGACGCTTACCACGAGCAGCACGAGGAAATCCTCACCGACGGAGATGCCCGCAGCGCCGCGATGTTTTCCATTGACGAGTCCGACGAGAAGACCGCGCACGTATGGCACGTGCACCAGATCTTTGCCGACGAGGATGGCGACCACGATTTTGGCATCATGGGCGATGTTGATCTGGACGCCACGCAAGACGGCGGCGAGGTCATCTTCAAAAACTACCGCGTCGGCTTTATCGAGGACCTGCTCGAGGACTAGCCGAACATACTGGAACGAAACGAAACGGGGCCGTTGGCAATATCGCCAGCGGCCCCGTTTTTTGCGCGATACGCTATCCCCTACTCGGTATCCTCGACCTCATACGAATCCGCCTCGGCTGGCTCATCGTTTGTCTCTGTCGCAGCCCCGCGCGCCTCGTCAAACGCGGCCTTCATGGTCTTGTTGCCCCACGTGAGCTTGCGAATGGTAAGATCGTCGGCCTTCTTGTTGGCTAGGCGCAGATTGTTCTCGGAGGACAGCAACGCCTCCTTGGTTTTCTGCAGGTGGCTAATCGTCTTGTCGATCTCATCGATCGCCGTTTGGAACTTGCGGCTCGCGATCTCGTAGTTGCGACCGAAATCATTCTTGAACTTTTCCATCTTGGCTTCGAAGTTCGTGACGTCGATATTCTGCTGCTTGTACTCCGCTAGCTCCTGCTTATAGCGCAGCGAACCCATGGCGGCGTTGCGAAGAAGCGTGATCATGGGAATAAAGAACTGTGGGCGAATCACGTACATCTTCTCATAGCGGTAACTCACGTCGACTATCCCTGCGTTATAGAGCTCGCTTTCGGGCTCGAGCAGTGTGCAGAGCACCGCGTACTCACAGCCTTTCTGGCGACGATCGTGATCGAGTTTCTTAAAGAAGTCCTCGTTTTTGTGCTTGGTCGCGGTCTCGTCGTTCTCGTTTTTCATCTCGAACATAATCGAAATGACCTCGTTGCCGCTCGCGTCGCACTCGCGGAAGATAAAGTCGCCCTTGGTGCCCTCGGACGCATCGTTATCTTTCTCGAAGTACGCGTTGGGAAACGCCGTCATGCGCAGGCGATTGAACTCGGTCTCGCAGTGCTGCTCGAGCGACTCGCCCACCATCTTGGTGGACAGGCGGACCTTCATGTCCTTAAGGCGCTCAATCTCTTCATCCTTGTAGCGAATCAGGTCATCGCTCGCGCGCTTGGCCTGCGCAAGCTCGAGCTCGTGTGCCGCCTTGGCTTGCTCCTCGCGAGAATCGCGCACCGCCAGCTCGCTCGTCAGCTTGGCACGTGCCTCATCGCGCTCTCGTTCCGCCGCGGCGACCGCCTCTGACAGGTTCATTTTTGCCATCAGTTCCTGCTCGCGCAGCTGGGCACGCAGGCCCTCGGCCTCTTGCTCGGACTGAGCCTTTGCGGCGGAAAACTTCTCTTGCACCTTCGCGCGATAGTCAGCAAGCGCGCGCTCGGCCTCGCTGCGAGCGGCATCGAACTCACGCTGCGACTCTGCCGCGGCAGCGGCAAGCGCCATCTCCTGGGCCTTGTCCGCCGCGGCAAGCCTGGCCTGCAGCTCGGCAATCTGAGCGTCGCGTGCAGCTAAATCGTTTTGAGCAGCGTTGCGCGCCGCCGACTCGGCAAGCTTTGCTTCGTCATCTTTGCGCCCAAGCTGCGCACGCAGGCTATCAATCTCACGCTGGAGTTCGGCATTCTCTTTTTGAGCATTGGCTCGTGCCTCAACCGCCGCGCGCTGGCTTGCACTCTCGCGCTCTGCGGCAGCGCCCTCGAGCTTAGCGCGCAGCTCGGCAAGCTCAGCATCGCGCTTGGCAACCTCTTGCGCCAGTTTCTGATCCGCAGTGTTCTTCTGCTCGACAAGCTGGGCATTGCGCTGAGACTTTGCCTGTTGCAAGGCAGCCGTCGAACGCGAGCGCTCAAGCTCCAGCGCCTGCTCACCCTCACGCTGGACTGCCTTCACACGCTCATCCAGGTCGCGCGAGAACTCGGCATCGCGCACCTGCTTGACGATATCCGCATAGCCGGATGCATCGACCTTAAAAACTTCGCCGCAATGCGGGCACTTGATCTCGTTCATAGCAGCTCCTCGATGGACGCAAATATCAACCGGCTACACTCTACCGCGCCGCGCGGACAAAAAAGGCGCCGCCGCCATAATGGCAACGGCGCCAGAACCACCACAAAGGTGCCTGTCCCCTTTGTGGTGGTTCGAGAATTACAGTCCAAAATAGCCGAGGATTTGATCACGACTTACGGGCTTGTAGTCATTGGCGTCGAGGCCCACATCGTAGCGGTAAATGGGGCGCTCGCGATCGCGGTTGCGTGCGTTGGTGCGGTCACCCCTGCTGTGGATATGCCCATGCAGCATAATGGCGCCACGTGCCTTGCCGTTCCAGCTGAGCATGGGGTAGTGGCTCATAACCAGACGATGGCCCTTGGCATAGCCGGGAGCAATCTCCAGGTAATCGCGCACGTCTTCCCAAATTTGCGGGGCGTCGGAATCTTCCCAGTCGCCGTCATGGTTACCGCGGATGAGCGTCGCATTCTTGCATTCGATACGCTCGCGCAGGCGCACCGCCTCCGCCATGGGCAAGCGATACGTAAAGTCTCCCAGGATATAGAGGCGGTCGTCCGCAGCCACGCACTCATTGATGGCATCGATGACCTTGCGGTTCATCTCCTCGACCGAATCAAACGGTCGATCCATGTCGTGCAAGATATTCGTATCGCCCAGGTGCAGGTCGGCGGTAAACCACATCATCGTCTATGCCCTCATTTCGCAATGCATCCAACTCGTGCTAAGTATACAGACACAGCGATGCGGCGGTTAGCCAAAGAGCCCGCCGAACAGTCCGCGGCGGCGCTTGTCTTGCTTTTTCGAAGCGTCACCCTGGGCGTTCTTGCCCTGCCGCTTCTTACGATCCTGCTCCAACTCATCGTCGTCGAGTAGCAGATCCCACTCAAACGGATCGTCTGTCAGATCGAACTGGTCGTCGTCATCAAACATGGCCGCCTCCATTGCCGACTAGCGGGCATCCACCACATAGAGGCCAACGCGCACCTGGTGCCACGGGCTGCGCTCGGGGGGCAACCTGTTGCACGCGGGCCTCAAATACGTCCTCGTGGCCGTAATACATCATCAAGGACAGCGGGCCGACCTCGTTTCCCGGAACGTAGCCAAGTTTGGTCTTGCCATAGTAGATCGCAACTGCCTCGGGGTCATGGGGATTATGGCGCTCGGCACACAGCGTCAGCTTATCGCCCGCTTTAAGATCGCCCAGGACCAAGGCGCCATCGGCATACTGAAATCCTGCAATGTGAAATGACAGAAGAACACGTGAAGGCTCGTACATAGCAGCTCCTCTAACGGCCGGATAAACCGGTGTGTAACCTTATTGAGAAGTCTACGGTCCCATGCGGACACAAATACATCCTGTCTGCGTCCTTCAATCGTTTGCCTCAACGCTTGCGCGACAGAACGCTTGCAGATAAGATAGGAACACGGATGGCACCCGTTGCCGCGGGTCTTGCCAACTCCGATACACGTTTTCATCGTGAGAAGTGGCCGTCTTCGCTTACGCGGGGGCGGCTATTTCATTCGGCCGATAAACAGACCGAGTTCGATAGCCGCAATCAACAACGCCAATAACGAAATAACATC